>NZ_SFBO01000135.1:0-64396 GCF_007095705.1 Microcystis sp. Msp_OC_L_20101000_S702 | reverse complement strand
TCATAACTGATCCCTTTTTTCTTAGCATAATCTGATAGTTTCATGTGAACTGCAACGTAAACTTGTACTAACCATATTAGCAGTTGTTTGCAGTCATTTGCATATATTTTTTACAAAACTTTACAATACGAATTTTTTAAATCTGACAAGAGCCGCAAATCTTCCTCAGATATGATCGATCTATGGGAAAGCTGGATCGACCAATACCCGATTATCTCCTTAGAAGATGGTTTGGGAGAAAAGGACTGGGAAGGCTGGCAAGAATTGACCGAGCGGTTAGGCGATCGTGTTCAATTAGTGGCTGATGATATCTTTTGTACCAATCCCAAAATTATTCAGGAAGCGATCAACAAAGGTGTAGGCAATGCCTCTTTGATTAAAGTTAATCAGATTGGGTCTGTCACCGAAACATTAGAAGCAATCAAAACAGCCCGCTCCGGTGGTTATACCATCTATATCAGCCACCGATCCGGGGAAACTCCCGATGATTTTATTGCCGATTTGTCCGTTGCGACAAGCGCAGCCCAACTAAAAACAGGTGCGCCCTGTCGGGGCGAACGGTTAGCCAAATACAACCAGTTGCTCCGCATTGAAGAAGAACTTGGCACTCGCGCTCGTTATGCAGGGTGGACGAACTTCAAGGGAAAGTAGCTTATATGATCCACGCTCATCCTGATCAACGTGATTGAGAGATTATCGGATTCCAATAATTTGAGTTCTAGCCGTCATGAATGCCCCCATTATCACCCAATCCCATACTGTTGAATCCATTTTTCCCACTGCTGACCAGATTCCAGAAGCCTTCCGTATTAAAACTCCCCTCAATCAACGGGAGTATCTGATCAACGGAGAACTGCGTCACTGGGATGGCGAGGTGGAAGAGGTGATTTCTCCCATTCACATCCAGACCGATCAAGGATTGGTAGCCGCTAAAATCGGGCATTTCCCCTTACTTTCAAAAGCAGGAATACTTGGCAGCCCTAAACGCCGCTGTGACTGCCTACAATCGGGGTCGCGGGGTGTGGCCAACCCTGTCTGTTGCCCAACGAATTGAGCATTTGCAAGACTTTGCCTATCGGATGCAAGAACAGCGAGATGAAGTCGTAAACATCCTGATGTGGGAGATTGGCAAATCCTACGCCGATTCGCAGAAGGAATTCGATCTCGCGTAGCGAGCGCGTTGCGACCGCACCCTGGACTATATCCGCGATACCATCGATGCCCTAAAAAATCTCGATCTCGCGTAGTGAGCGCGTTGCGACCGTTCTCAATCAGGACGCTGGTTGCGGCGAAGGAAACTGACTTAAACAAATCTTTGATTACTCAAATCCTCAAAGAACGCCAATCTAATACCATTTCTCTAAATGAAAACTACACATCGAATTTAAGTCACCCTTTTTAAGGGGGATTTAGGGGGATTAAACTTCTGTAGTCAGACTTTGGAGAATTGGTATAATTTCTTGTCAACCGACTTTATTCTCTGAATCTGCAATTGTACCCTTCTCGTTTGCTAGTGTCCCTCGATCAATAAAAGGATTTTGGGAGCTTATCTGATGAAAATCGCTTTTTTTTAGGGTTTATCTGAGTTTGTTATGCAAATCGATGTTCCACTTAGCTGGAAACCCTATCCGGCAAGGGATTAATTCAATTTGGATCTGGAAAAAAACGGGAAAGACTTATCTGGAAGGTGTGTCAAGCTCTTAAGCTACTGATAAACCGCCGAAAAGCATACCAAACTCAGAAGAGCCATCATGCCAAATCCGTTTTTAATAGCGGGATTAATTCCCAAGTTATTGATTGTTTCTCCCTGCTCCACTATACTTTTTAAATGGGATTTAGTGTCATTTTGACCCCTCTTTTCTGTTAGGCTTAATTTTGTCAGTTATTGATCAGTAATTCCCAGATTTCTCCCCTATTATTGCCCTGGGAATTAATATTTCTTCGGGCTTTTACCCTTTGAATATTATAATTTTTATATAAGTCATCAAAAAAATTATTGTCAGAGTCAAAGTTTTTAAGGTCGGAATTGCTTAAAATAAATTTATAACCCGCTCGATCGACTTGATCGATAAATTGTTTTAATCGCATTTGCTCCTCATCGTTAAAATCTTCTTTGGTATAAGAGGTAAAAGCTGATGTTTTTTTAATCGGTTTATAGGGAGGATCAAAATAAAATAAAGTCTTGTTATTGGCATAATTTAGGGTTTGGACAAAATCTCCTTGTAGGATCGTCACTTTCTGTAAATGATGATTGACAGCTAATAAGTTTTCTTCATTGCAGATCAACGGTTTGACATATTTTCCAAAGGGGACATTAAAAAGTCCTTTGCTATTGACTCTATAAAGTCCATTAAAACAAGTTCTATTAAGAAATAATAACAAAACTGTTTTTTCTAGACAGTCATCGCAGCTGCGAGAATTAAATTCTATTCTTTTATCTAAAAAAAACTTTTGTTGTTCCTCTAGATTTTTAAGTTCATAAAAATCCTGCTGAATTTTTTTAAGCTTGACTATTAATTCTTTGAGATTATTTTTAATAACATTATAAGCCATGATTAAATCAGGATTGATGTCATTAATAATAACTTTTTGGACAGGAGAAAAATTATTTAAGACTGAGAATAAAACTGCCCCACCTCCGACAAAAGGTTCAATGTAGTTAAACTGACAATTTTGAGAAATCTGGGAATTAATCAAAGATAGAATATTGGGAACCAGTTGAGTTTTGCCTCCCGCCCACTTTAAAAAAGGTTTGGCGCTAACTGTTTTCCTTTCAGACAAAGAAGTAGTCATTATTATTACTAGATTATCCTAATCTATTCAATTTACAGCGCAATTCATGAAAACCTGAAAGGCGGATTTGATATCAGAAAGGTAAACGGGGCATTTTTTTCAATACTGACTCAATTTGGTTGATTAAATCCAGCAGACGATTGCCATCCACATGAACCTCGCTGGTGGGATAATTAGCGAGGACTTCGATGATTTGAATCTCATTATCATTAATGGCAGAAGTGACTAAGGCACCGCGTAAAGCTTGCCGACTAGCAGTCCGATTGGGTGTATGGACAATTTCAGTCGCATAATCTAGCAAACTTTCGCCAAAAAAACTATTAAGAAATTTGGAAAGAAAGACGGCATCTACCGCTACCCGACGATTAAGGATTTTGCGGAATTCTTCAGGTTTTTGGTTAGCCATCTTTAATTGTGCCGCTAAAGCGGGAGCTAATTCGCCTGTTTCGCTCAATTGCTTTAATTCTGATACCGATACGGACCCTTGGAAGATGTAGTATTTGATGATAGCTGATTCGGCGGCTGACAAAGGCTGACAAACACCGAGAAAGATAGATATTCCTAGGGGAAGTAAAAGATTTTTGAACATAAACCAAAGGTACAAAACAAGCGAAAAGCGATCGGGATGATTGACTCATTCTAGCGAAATTGGTTGCCGCTTAGGAAAAACTGAAGACGGTGTTGGTTATCTAGAGATGAATTTTCTAGTCACCCAACTAGAAGCAGAAAGCTGATAGCTTAATGCCAATCATTAATTTACATTCGCGAGAGGGCAGCGATTTTTGCTAGTTTATCTTTTTCCAAACCGTTGAGATCCTCTAGCTTTAACCATCCTTCCTTTAATAGTTGAGCAAAGACAAAAATTAGGGAAGTATAGCGATACTCATATTTACCATCAATCTGATGTCGTCGGGCGCTTAGATAATCGTGCATTTGCCAGATATCATCTAAAACCGTGATCTGACCAGACTGTTCTTTAATATGTTCTATTAAAGTCCTAGTTTCTCGCTGATAAGCTTTTTGGAAAGCAGTTTGAGCAATTTCTTGTTCGGTATCTGACCAAATTATTTCACTCATAGGCATGATTTTAGTTTTAGGGATGATAATTTTGGGTTTTTGAACTACCTCGACTCTTTTCGCCCACATCTGTAAGAATGATTGTTTAGTTATTCTTACCTAGATCGCAGAAGAAACCGGTGTATTTACCAATTTTTTTAAGTCAGCCTTTTAATTGTATAAAAAAAAGAGTTCACTTGACAAGGAACTCTAATAAGTTTCATCAGAATTTTTAATGATTTCTCTCAGTAGCTATTTAGCCACGGGCAAAGTTTAATAATTCTTTCGGAGAAGCTAATAAATCGATCGCTACGAAGAAAATTTTATTATCAGGAGTTAGGAGGAAGCGCCATGCCATATTCATACCCACACCCGCACCAAACCAGGGGGTTTGTACTTTTCCCGTCACTTTAATCTGAGTAAAACCGTCATCGGCGGGTTCCACTACACCGCATTCGGGGATTAATTTCAAATTTTGGCATTCTTCGCGGAAAAAGCGATATACTGCCTCTTTACCGACGATGGGACGTTGGAAAGGTGGTTGCAGAGCGCCGTCAGGGGTGAATAATTCAATTAATACATCAAAGTCATTAGCGTTGAGGTTGTCCATATAGTTGAGGACGGTGGCATTGGTAACGCCTTCAATGCTAACTTTGGTCCGTTCGGCAATATTTTGGGGAGGAACCACGGGTTCGGAAATACGGTTATAATCGCCCAGTTTCTTCGGATCGTAGCCCATATCGACCACGCAATTCCGCAGAACCGTGATTTGTTGTCCCGACTCTAATTTTTTAATCCCGTCTAAAACGGCGCTGGCATTAGCAGATAGTTCATAACCCTTGGGAATTGGGGCAACACTGCCATCTTCCATCCATTGTCCTAATTGATACCAGAATCCCAGCTTGATATTAGCAGACCAAGTGCCGTAGGTACGACAAATCGGGGTGTCAGCATGGTTGGCTAAGTCGCACATCACCTGCGACTGTTGCAGGGGTGACATCTGCCGAATTTCATTCATGGTTTTTTCGGCAAAGACCATACTAGCAGCGCCGGGGGCGGCAACGGTGATGGTTTTGCCCATTTCTAGATAGGCAAACCAAATCAAGGCTAGTTGATCTTCGGTATTCAGCTGATTGAAACGCGCAATCGTGGCAGGAACCACATCCGCTGATAGCGTGTTGGGGAAAATGCTCCGCGCTGATTCGATCGTAAACGGCATAGATTCACCTTGAAGTAAAGTTTTGTATCAATTTACCATGATTCTATCATATTTGCGCCCCAAGGCAGCACCACTAGAGAAACTTTCCCAAAAAAAGCTGTACTTTAGATCACACTTACCCGGGATTATCACAAAATCTTAATGGTTGAACAACTGTTCCATCACTTATTTAGGGTTGGCGGCAGCAGCGAGCGATCGCTGTTTGGCGATGCTAGATAACGGAAAGTATCTCTAAAGGATGATTTTTGCTGCTCTAACTCGTTTTCAACCCGGGACTACTCTTGATCATCCCTAGTTTTTTCTAGGATTTCTCACCCCGTAGTAGGCCGTAAATTTCATCCGCATAGTCATAAAACTGAGCTTGTCGTTTAATTTTATGATTACGATCTAGGGGTAAATTAATTGTTAATTCTCGTTGTATAGTCCCGGGCCTAGCACTCAAAACATAAATACGTTGAGCTAAAAAAACCGCTTCATCCACATCATGGGTAATCATTAAAATACTACACCTAATTTTTTGCCAAATTTCAATTAAATATTCGTGCATTCTTTCTTTGGTTTGTACATCTAAAGCTGCAAAGGGTTCGTCCATTAATAAAACTTTGGGATGACAAGCAAGAGAACGGGCGATCGCTACCCGTTGTTTCATCCCACCCGATAGTTCTCTGGGGTAAGCATTAGCGAATTGAGTTAAACCGACAATATCCAGATAATAACAGGCCACTTCCCAGCATTCTTTTGTCGATAATCCCTGTAGTTTTAAGCCAAATTCAACATTTTTTTGGATCGTCATCCAGGGATAGAGTGTATAATTTTGGAAAACCATGCCGCGATCGGCTCCTGGCCCTGTCACTTCAACACCATCAACGGTAATTTTGCCGGAAGTGGGCAGCTCTAAACCCGCAATCATTCGCAACAAAGTCGATTTTCCCGAACCAGAGGCCCCGACCGCACAGACAAATTCAGCACTTTCAACGTGTAAATTAATATCTTTCAGAGCGACCACAGCACCTCGTTTAGTGGTGAAAATTTTATTGAGTTGAGTAATTTCTAAGTGCATTAAGGTTCTTCTCTTATCATTAAAATAACTTTATTGGTGACATAATCAACTCTGTTATTGAGTTTTTAAGTTAACGAGTAATTGACCATTTACAAGTCCACTGCAAAAACAAACGAAAACTTAAATCTAGGGCAAAGCCAATAATTCCTAGGACAATTAAACAGGCAAAAATTTCATCGGTTCTCAGAAATTTCTGGGCTAATAAAATCCGTTTGCCTAATCCATTATCCGCCGCCACTAATTCCGCCACTACTACCAAATTCCAGGCGGCCGCCATATTAACCCGAAAAGTATCAATAATATTAGGAATAATATAGGGAGTAATCACTTTAAATAAAACCTGTTTTCGAGTTCCTCCAAGGGTATAAGTTACTTCGATCAATTCACGGGGAATGAACTTAACTGCATCCATAATCATCAGGGTATTAAAGAAAATTGTCCCGATAAAAATCAGCATAATTTTTGATGTTTCTCCAATACCCAAATAAATAACCAATAGGGGAATAAAAGCAGGAGCGGGCATATAACGTACAACGCCAATGATCGGTTCCATTAAACTACGAATACTCGGAAAAGTTCCCATTAAAATCCCCAGGGGAATAGCAAACAATCCTCCCAAAAAAAAGCCCCCAACTACTCGTAAAAAACTGGTAATAGTATCTTGAATTAAAAAGCCCTGTTCTGCCAATTTTCCTAAGGCCTGAATAACGGCTAAAGGAGAAGGCAAAAATACGGATTCAATGCCCGCAAAACTAGAGATTAGTAACCAGAAAATAAGCGGGACAATAATAGAGGAAACCATTAAAGTCCATTTGAGGGATTCGGGAATATCCTCGGTAATCCGCCAAAAAGTGCTTTGAGGAAGCGTTTTAGGTGTTGTGGTCATGGGATTTGCCAAAGAAAAGAATAATTTTGATAGCCAATATCACCCAGTTATCAAACAATTCTTGAAGTCAATGATCGAGGGACTAATTAGGATTTTTTGTCTTGATTTGCCAACGACTTGACAAATTTGGGCTCTAAAATGGTTGTTAGATCGGGGACTTTTTTAATAAAGCCAACTTCCCTCATAAAACCAGCCATTTTTTGAGCGGCAAAGGGCATATTTTTCATGGTTTTCCCCGGACTAAAAGCTTCTAGGTTTTCTTCTAAGGTGAAAAACTTCGTTCCCTCTTTATATAAGGCCAATTCTTCTGGGCTAATGCCGGCACGCTTGGCCATAATCTCATCGGCTTTTTGGGGATTTTTAGCCATAAACTCTCGAACATCAAACCAGGTTTTGACAAGAGCCTGAACCTGTTCTGGTTTTTCTTTGATTAATTTGGCACTGACAACTAATAAATCAGGAATAGCACCGGGAAAAGCTTTGGAACTAATTAATTCTTTAGAACCTTTTCTTTTAAGGGCTGTTGACCAAAAAGGTGGAAAAGCACCAACTGCATCTACTTTTCCCGATGCAAAAGCGGCAGCAGCAGACCCTGTTTCCATGGGGACAATTTGCACATCTTTACGGCTCATTCCTTCTTTTTCTAGAGCTAAACTGAGGAGAAAATCACCGACAACGCCTTCTTCAGCAGCAACTTTTTTGCCTTTTAAATCTTGAATCGTTTTAATCTCTTCTGTGACAATAACTTTGTCATTTCCTGACGAGTTATCATTAACTAAAACAGCAACTTGACCATTCACTGCATCTCCCGCAAAAGCGATTGTATCGTTGAGAGTTTGGCTATTTCCATCTAATTGTCCGGCAGCTAAAGCTTGCAAGGATTCAAGATAACCATCAAACCATTTCATTTGAACATTAGCCCCATTTTTAGCAAATAATCCCTCTTCTTCAGCGATCGCCCATGGCCACCAACCGGCCCAATTACTATAACCGATGACAATGGGGGCAGTATTACTCAGAGAACTACTTGCATTGGGGGTTTGCTGAGGAGCTTGATTACAACTAATGGTCAGGAGTAAGCTACTAAAAAAAACGAGAAGTAAGGAGAAAAAATTGCGCCGTTTCATAGGTAATAGCCTAATAGCCTTTAGAGGTGACAGATAGTAAGTAACGAAGATAGATTTTGCCTTTGATCCCCCCTTAATCCCCCCTTGATAAGGGGGGTGCTAATAGACGGGGGGATACCCCCTTGATAAGGGGGGAATCTGAGAATTTTTAACACCTACCTAATTAAAACAGAAATAAATCTCAAAAACTGTTACTGATTAACAATTCAAAAACCTCGGAATATTGACTTGGCTTTTTAGCCAATTTAACCAGTCTTCTAAACCTTCTCCTGTTTGAGCAGAAAGAGCGATAATCTTTACATCGGGATTCATAGAACGAACATTTGCTTCTAAACGTTGTAAATCAATCTCTAAATAAGGAGCCAGATCTAATTTGGTAATAATCAGACAATCCGCTTCTTGAAACATAATTGGATATTTGAGGGGTTTATCTTCTCCTTCAGTAATACTTAATAGAGCAACTTTAGCGTGTTCCCCTACCTCAAATTCGGCGGGACAAACTAAATTTCCCACATTTTCCACCAACAATAAATCAAACTCTTTGGGGTTATAATCTTCTTTGAAACGATGAATTCCCCCAGCTACCATTTTGGAATCTAAGTGACAGGAGCGACCCGTATTAATGGCAATCACGGGAACTCCATATTGTCTCAGGCGCTCTGCATCTAGTTCTGTAGTCATATCTCCTTCAATAACAGCCATTTTTAATTGATCTTTTAAGGCTGCGAGGGTTTTTTCCAATAATACAGTTTTACCCGCACCAGGACTACTCATCAGGTTTAAACAGGTGATGCCCCACTCGTCAAAATGTTCCCGGTTGTGATCGGCTCCTGCTTGATTGGCATGAAGTAGATTAATTTCTAGGGCCGCGTCAAAAGTTTGGTGCATTTTAGTTGAGAATGAATAATTGATCATCGAACTTGTAGAAGCGATCGCCCAACTTTGTTTAAGAATCTAAAGAATATTCAATGTGGTCAATTTTTAACTCTCGACCTGAACGAATATCCTCCATCGGCGATCGACAAGTTGGGCAGGAATATTGCTGGCCAATTTGGGGTTGATAATCCTTTTGACAGCAATGACAATAAGCAATTAGGGGAATATTTTTAATCGCTAATTCCACGCCAGCCAGAAAAGTATTGGCAGTTTGAACTTCAAAGGCAAATTGTAAACTGACCGGTTCGACACAGGTAAATTCACCAACCATGAGATGAATTTTTTCAATTTTGAGCTTTTCAGGTTGGCTATCATACCAATCTCGAACTGTCATAATTAACGCCTTGGTCATATCAGTTTCGTGCATAGGAAATTACTGCCAGGGTTCGTCAACGGCCAGATTGGCATCAGGATGAATATAATAGGGCTTTTCTTTACGCGGTAATTGACCTGAAATAACCAGATGAGCCATGGCATCACAAATAACACGGGTAGCCATCAAAGAGGTCATATCACTAATATCGTAGGGAGGGGAAACTTCCACCACTTCCATACCACAAATGGGAGCTTTTTGGATAATTTTACCCAATAAAGCTAAGGCTTCACGGGGTAATAAACCCCCCGGTTCTGGCCAACCCGTGCCGGGGACAAAACCGGCATCAATGCAATCAATATCAAAACTAATCCAAACGCAATCCGTACCATCTAAAGCTCGTTCTAAGGCAAATTCGGCGGCCGCATCAATGCCTCGTTCTACAATGTCGGTGACGGTCAAAATATTAGTGGCCCGCTCGCGGCAAACTTTAACACCTTGACGGGGAACTTGCCAACCACCAATCCCTAATTGGACGAGATTTTTAGCGGGAGCATTTTTCATATTGGTGGCATGAAACCAGGGGCAAGTGTGCATCCGTTCATCTAAATCCGTTTCCTGGGTATCCACATGGCGATCAAAGTGAATAATACCAACTTTTTTATTCCCTAAATGCCGACAAATACCCCGCACTGTCGGAAAACCAATAGAATGATCACCCCCTAAAATAATCGGCAAGGCACCGGAACTAAAGACATGGGCAACCCCTTTAGAGATTTGATCAAAGGACTTTTCATTATTAGCAGGAATGGTGAAAATATCCCCTAAATCACAGAGCGTAATTTGTTCGCGCAGATCTACCCCTAATTCAAAATTGTAGGGCGTATAAAGGGCCGAAATCCGCCGAATTCCCTGGGGTCCAAAACGAGTTCCGGGTCGGTAAGTTGTCCCCGAATCATGGGGAACACCGACGATGGCCACGTCATAATTGCCCACATTCCGCACATCTTCCAAATAGGGGGCCTTCATAAAGGTGTTAATTCCCGCATAGTGGGGTAACTCACCCCTGGAAAAGGTGGGAATACTGCGATCGCGAATACTATCGGCCGCCTCTAAACCGTAGGTTAACCCCTGAGAAACTTCCTGTTGCCAACCGGTTAGGGGCAAATGGCGTTCTTTTTCTAGGGCCTGTTCAGCTTCGGTTAAATGCGGGGTTTGAAAAGTAGATTCCTCGGACATCATTTCACCTCAAAATACAATAACCCGGGAGTCTTCAAAGACACTGCCTCAAAACAGTTACCCTTAAAGTCTCCCGGGCTTTTATCCCGCCGTGTAGCCAGCTTAGATGGAAAAAATTTTTGATCCGATCATTTAAGACTAGCTTGCTCCTCTCGGACCTGACATTTAAGGACGCTTAAATCGGAACCCTAGAAGCAATTTCCTTGAACTTAGACGATCTCAATCCCAAAAACAGTATCATAGACTACACAAAAGGGGATTTTTCCCGCTTAAATATGGTTTGCTGAATAATTAGGTGGGTATTAAAAACTTTCAGATGCCCCCCTTATTAAGGGGGGATCCCCCCGCCTTCGGCTTCCCCCCTTATCAAGGGGGGCTAGGGGGGATCGAACCTAAAATCCATTTTTAATTTAATTATAACCAGCTACTTATATAATAAAAAGTATCTCCAGAGAATGATTTTTCCTGTCTCTATGCAACACCCCTCTCTGACTCGCTTTGAACCTGCGACTACTCTTGATGAAATCCATTTAACTATATCTCCTGAACCCCTATTAACTCAGAAGGAAATAGATGCTTTTTATCGAGAAGAAATGAATAAGGTGAGAGGGGAAGATAAAATTCAGCGTCTAAAATTAGGGTTAAAACGGGTCATAGATACGCAACAATATTACAAAGCCTGTTTAATGGGACACACGGGGGTAGGCAAATCGACAGAATTAACTCGTTTAATTAATGATCATGAGATTAAACAGCATTTTGAACCCCTGCGATTTAGTGTTTTAAGTGAACTCGATGCGATTAATTTCAGTCCCCTTGATGTGTTTCTCTTTATGGTGGTGGAAATTGTTGAGAAAACCGCTAAAATTTCTCGACAACCCAGTAATGAAAATTTACAAAAGCTTTGGGATTGGTTTAGTTCTGAAGAATTCACCCGCAAGGAAACCAGAGAAAGTCAAATCAAAACGGAAGCAGGAGCGGGAGTAAAGGAAGATTCTTTCTGGAATAAAATTCTCGGACTTTTTGCCTCTCTCAAGGGAGAATTCCGGTTTGCTTCCTCGCGAGAGAAAAAAGTTGTTGAATACCGTCTTTCCCGTTCCAGAGATTTAATTAATATTGCTAATCAACTCCTGAAAGAGTGTAATCAGAACTTACAGGAAACTATGCAGAGAAGCTGGTTAATTATTGGAGAAGACTTCGATAAAGCTGGTGTTTCACAAGAAGCGGTCAGGGATTTATTTTTAAACTATTCTAACATTTTCAAAGATTTAGACATTCACATTATTTTTAATATTCCGATTGGATTGTATAATTCATCTCCTGGGATTAACCTCACTTTTGACCATAATCTCCTGATTCCCGATACTCCAGTTTTTTGCCAAAAAGATCATACTCCTAACCAAAAAGGACGGGAAGCAGTGAGAAAAGTTTTAGAAGCAAGAGTTAAATCTAATTTATTTGAAGATGGACAAATAGAGCGGGTTATTATTGCCTCTGGTGGCAATATCAGAGATTTATTTTATTTAGTTAGAGAAGCTTCTGATGAAGCAATTGTCAATAAACAAAACCTGATCATGTCTAGTCATATTAGCAGGGCAATTCGCAGTTTAAGAACAGAATATGAAAGACGTTTAGGCCAAAATCCTTATGATATCGATTCTGTTAGTTATGGGGATAAGGTAGCATTGTTAAAACGAATTTATGATGCTAATCCGGAAGCACAAATTCCCAATGAGATATTATACGCTTTATTAAATGATCGAGCGATTCAAGAAGTAGATGGAGACGGGGAAAGATGCTTTATGGTGCATCCCCTTGTGGTTGATATTTTAAATGCTCAAGGTCATATTCCTACTGGTCCCGATGGAGGTGTCCCCGGTGGTACATCAAGTTAATCAAACTAATCGATCGGAGTTAGAACCGGGTACTATTTCCCATACGGCAGCTCGTTTGCTATTATGGGGACGAAGACCATCTAGAGGTTTAGCTAGGGTGGAATTTTATGATGATTTTTCCCGTCAGCAAGTAGTTAGAGAATTAGAGAATAAACTGCAAGAACAAGGCATTATTTTTCATAAAATTGTCTTACCAAGATGGGAAAAACCCTCTTTTGTCTTGAACTTCTTGTTAACACAATTGGCAGAATTGGAGTCGGGAGTAGTATCAATTACTGGTTTTGAAACCGCTTTTTCTAATGCTTCCCTAGTAGATGCCTTGCAATTAATTAATTTCAATCGAGAAAATTTAGCTCGCTTTAATCTCCGACAAATTTGGTGGATGAATCATGATTTTACTAACAAAGTTATTCTCTATATGCCAGATTTAAATTCTTGGTTTTTCCTGCGGTTATTTTTAACAGAAAATTCAACCCAAGCTACCAACTATAATCAGCTATTTACCGATAAAAATACCGTTCATGATCCCTATAATTTACCAGGAACAGCAGTTAACTTTGTTGGTAGAGAACAGGAATTATCCCGGATTCATCAAGCTTTTCAGCAATCTTCCCCAATTGTTTTAAGTGGGATGGGAGGTTCGGGAAAAACTGAATTAGCTTTACAGTATGCTTGGCAACATAAAGGGGATTATCCTGCGGGTATTTGTTGGATAAATGTCCTTAACAGTGACCCCGGTTTGGCTATTTTATTTTTTGCCAGAGAATACCTGGGTTTAAACATCCCCAATCAGGGAACCTTAAGTGAACGAGTGCGTTACTGTTGGCAAAATTGGCCCGAGGGAAATGCTTTAATTATTTTTGATGATGTGCGTGACTACGACCAAATTACATCTTATCTACCACCGGGAAAAGAATCTCGTTTTCGGGTTTTAATTACCACTCGCTTTAGTTACTTAGGGGTATCGCTATCAACGATAAACTTAGATGTTCTCACAGCAGCGCAAGCTTTAGATTTACTGCAAACCTACTTAGGAAAAGAACGTCTAACCGCGGAGTTAGAGGCAGCCAAGCAACTTTGTCAGTGTTTAGGATATTTGCCTCTAGGATTACAATTACTAGGCAGTTTTCTGAGACAAGCAACCACTGAAACTTTAGCAAATATCAAGGAAAAATTCCCCAAAAAAGGCTTAAAATATCTCAACTCTGATAAGGAGGAAGTCCGCAGTATTAAAACAATTCTCGATCTCAGTTGGCAACTGTTAGAAACAGAAGAACAAAAATTAGCTCTTTGTCTCAGTTTATTTGCTTCGGCACCTTTTCCCAAGCACTTAATCATCAGTTTATTTTCTGATGAAGCTAAAGACGAGATAGAAAAATGGTTAACCGATAGCTTGGTTAAGCTTAATTTGCTGAAATCTTTAGGCAATGAATGGTATCAACTGCATCCCCTCATCCGTCTTTATCTACGGGAAAAATTAGAAGGTTCCGAGATAGCCAATACCGCAAAAAGTCGTTATTGTACGGTGATGACAGATACATCGAGAACAGTCCCCCAAACTCTCACTCTAGATATTATTCAAAATCTGACTCCCTTAATTCCCCATATTGAACAAGCTGTCAGGGAATATCCGGAATATATCGCTGATAAGGATTTAGTTTCGTCCTATACGGGTTTAGCTCGGTATTATGAAGGACAAGGATTGTATGCTATTGCTGAACCCTACTATCAAGATTGTTTAACCGCAACTCGAACCCACTTAGGAGACAATCATCCCGATGTGGCAGCTTCCCTCAACAATTTAGCAGCATTGTACCGTTCCCAAGGCAGGTACACAGAAGCGGAACCTCTCTATCTAGAAGCTTTAGATTTGTTAAAACGACTCTTAGGAGACAATCATCCCCATGTGGCAACTTCCCTCAACAATTTAGCAGCATTGTACCGTTCCCAAGGTAGGTACACAGAAGCGGAACCTCTCTATCTAGAAGCTTTAGATTTGAGAAAACAACTCTTAGGAGACAATCATCCCCATGTGGCAACTTCCCTCAACAATTTAGCAGCATTATACTATTCCCAAGGCAGGTACACAGAAGCGGAACCTCTCTATCTAGAAGCATTAGATTTGTATAAACGACTCTTAGGAGACAATCATCCCTCTGTGGCACTTTCCCTCAACAATTTAGCAGCATTGTACGATTCCCAAGGCAGGTACACAGAAGCGGAACCTCTCTATCGAGAAGCTTTAGATTTGGATAAACGACTCTTAGGAGACAATCATCCCCATGTGGCAAGTTCCCTCAACAATTTAGCAGGATTGTACCATTCTCAAGGCAGGTACACAGAAGCGGAACCTCTCCTTCTAGAAGCATTAGATTTGAGAAAACGACTCTTAGGAGACAATCATCCCGATGTGGCACTTTCCCTCAACAATTTAGCACACTTGTACAATTCCCAAGGCAGGTACACAGAAGCGGAACCTCTCTATCTAGAAGCGATTAAGATTGCTACCCAAGTATTAGGGAAAAATCATCCCCATACCCAAACAATTATGGAGAACTATAAAACTATGTTGTCGCAACTCCAGCAAGCAGAATCAAGATGAGTTAGAGTTTAAATGCTTGGGAAAAGAGGGTTCGTAGGCGCACGGATTTTCCATTATGAATATAGTATCATGTCAAGGGGCTTTTGTCAAGAGAAAATTTGACAACATCCAGAAAAACCTAGCCGATTGTAGGGGTAATTCATGAATTACCCCTACACCTATTACCTAGTCCAGTAACCCACCACCAATCATCGACTATGATTGAATTAATCACTGATAACTGATAACTGATAACTGATAAAGCTATGACACTCAAAGAACAACTAATTAAAGAAATCGAGCAGACACCTGACACCCTTTTGACTGAATTACTTGACTTTTTGCTCTTTATCAAAGAACGACATACTGCAATAGAAATTACAGAAGAAGAGCAAGCTAACATAATCGCTTCTGAATCAGCTTATCAAGCAGGAGACTATCTAACCCTCGAAGAATATGAGGCAACTCAAGCGTGAACTACAGAGTTATTATTCCGAAACCAGTTCAAAAACAACTAAACAACTTACCCAAACAACAACGCGAACGCTTAATTACTGCCATTAGACTACTTACCGATACACCTCGTCCTAGCGGAGTCAAGAAACTCAAAGGATATGATGAAACCTACCGAATTAGAATAGGGGATTATCGCATCATTTACAAAATTCAAGATCAAGAAATGCTTATTATCATATTGAGTAGTATTCATCGAAAAGATGCTTATTGAACCTCTCAGTAGGTGGGTGGAGTGAGAACTATAAAACTATGTTGTCGCAACTCCAGCAAGCAGAATCAGGATGAGTTAGAGTTTAAATGCTTGGGAAAATAGGGCTTGTAGGCGCACGGATTTTCCATTATGAATATAGTATCATGTCAAGGGGCTTTTGTCAAGAGAAAATTTTTTTGACCCGGAAGAAATTCAACCTAGATAAAAACTGAGGATCAGAGCCACTAAAAAACTCATTAACAGGCATAAAATTCCGAAATAAAGGACGATTTTAGGACGGAAAGCTGATAGGAGAAGGATAAAAGCTTTAATATCAATGAGGGAAGCGACCAGTAAAAAAGCTAGAGTGGAACCCACGGACAGATTAGTAATTAAAGAACCGGGGACAAAAGTGCTAAGACTGGCATTAACAGGGAGAGTGAAACCAAAAAACAACTGCACGAGAATTTGAGTAGCGGGAGTATTCCCCCAGGCAATTAATTGACTCTGAGGTAATAATAACTGAAAGATACTAGCGATCGCACAGCCAATAATTAATAATCCCCCTAATTCCAGTGCTTCATCGATAAAGTTATCGAGAAATAACTGCACAGAAATTGGCCAAGCTTGCCTATCTCTAGTTTTATACTCATAAACAAGACTGCCGACTCTTTGTAGGGGTTGACTGGCTGCTTCCTCCGGTAAAAAACTACCGGAAAGAACTAAACTCGATTCTAGGGGAATTTCGCTATCGGTGCGGGGTTTTTCCCGATAGAAACTAAAGAGAGTGCCGATAAAAATTGCCATTAACCACACCGAAAGCGATCGATAGAAGAAAATACTAGAATAGGTGAAAGTCTGCCAAGTTAGCCAAAGAGTGACGATATTTAGGGTAGGTGCAGCGGTGAGAAAGCTAAACACCACCCCTGGGGGTACCCCCTCTAATAAAAATCTTCTAGCGACGGGAATCCTGCCGTATTGTCCGACGGGTAAGATTAATCCGATTGTACTGCCAACGATCGCTCTTAACAGTCGATTACGGGGAAATATCGCCGCTAATCGCTGTTTATTGACGAAAACCAGCAAAAAACTGGAAACGGCTGTCCCCAAAAGTAAAAAGGGAAGCGAGGTCAAGACTAAACTAAGAAAAAAAGTAACGGCGATAGAAATTTGATTCATGAATAGGGTTCAAGATCGGAAGCTATCCTACAAAATAGCAGATAAGGTAAAAAGTAAGTAGTCGTGCCAAATTAATTTCTTGGTTAGGATAGGCACTCATGCAAAAGGCAAAAGGCACTCATGCAAGATGCAACAATAGGTTAGTTTGTTGAAATCAACAATTAAAAAGAACGTAAAGCGATTAATTGTGCCTCAGCTTTATGAAGGGATTCTAACCATTCTTTTTCGGGATCGCTATCGGCAACTATTCCCGCTCCCACTTGTCCCCAAACGGTGTTTAAATTCCCTTGATTAGTCATTAATAGGGTACGGATGAGAATATTCAAATCTAAATGACCCCGTAGGTCAATATAGCCACAGGAACCATAGAATAAATTGCGTCGCACCGGTTCCAATTCTTCGATAATTTCTAGACAACGAACTTTCGGACAACCGGTAATTGTTCCCCCGGGGAAAAGAGCTTTAATTAAATCAATAGCATGATACTTTTTATCTAATTTTCCTTGAACATTACTGACCAAGTGCATAACATGACTATAACGCTCGATCGTCAGTAATTCATCCACATAAACCGATCCCCATTCACAAACTCTACCTAGATCATTACGTTCTAGATCCACTAGCATAATATGCTCGGCCTGTTCTTTTTTATTAGTTAATAGTTCCTCGGCCAATTGTCGATCGAGTGCCTCGGTTTTACCCCGGGGACGGGTTCCAGCGATCGGTCTAGTGCTGGCTATTCCCCTTTCTAATTTCACCAATCTTTCGGGAGAACAACTAATCATTTCTCCCCAAGGGGTGCGCCAATAACTGGCAAAAGGAGAAGGATTAATCTGTTGTAAACTGCGATAAATTTGCCATCCTTTTGCCTTAGTTGTGCTTTGAAATCTTAGGGATAAATTTGCTTGAAAAATATCACCTTTTCTGATGTAATCTAAGGCTTTTTTAACAGCTTTTTCGTAGTCGAGTTGAGAAGTATAAAAGATTAAGGGAGAGGGTTGGGGATCGATAAACTCAAAATCGGGGTTAGTGGTTAAAGATTGTTCGTATTTATCTAAATCTTCGGGTTTAGTGGCAGCTAACCAGAGAATTTGTGCTTGGTGATCGAGAATGGCAAAACTATCCGGTTCATACCAATAAGCGACGGGAAAAGGGAGAGTATCAGCTTTCCTGTCGGGTAATTTTTCTATTTCCCAAGCTAAATCGTAGCCTAACCACCCCAACCAACCGCCATGGAAGGGAAGATGATCGGGAAGATGACCACATCGGGGTTGGGGGAGTAAACTGCTTAAAAAGGGCAAAATTTCCCCTAATGCAGGGGTCCAAAGCTGACGCGGGGAACCAGCACAAAGAGAGTAACGGGAGAGGGAATTACCCGGATAGGGACTTTCTAGTAAAGTAGCGATCGCATCTTGGGCGAATAAGCAAGCAAAAACCTCGGAACCAGTGCGCTGATGCAGAGGAAGCGATCGCCAATGCCATGCTAAAGGTTTTTGCATCTAAAATCGCGGGCCAAAATAGCTGGAAAATTGGGTATAACTAGGGTTTTGGTGTTAGTTGTGGGGGAGTTGATCTTTCCTATCTGCTAACACCTATTATCTTAGTCCTAAATGTTTGCTGCCTCGTAATTATCCCCGATAATCGAGGTCAATTTCTTTAGAACCGCCGCGCTGTAATTGGCCTAACAATTCCCCTAACTGACTCCAAACCAGACCACCGATAAAGATAGTCATCGGGAGAGAGATAGCGTAGGCAACCCAACCATTGAGAATAAATATATCTAATCCCGAGGCCAGGAAAAGACAGATTCCTACACAAATACCAATAAAAGGAATTTGTAAGGAACTGGATTTTAAAAGATTTTGATCGTCTGAACCCTTATTTTTATACCAATTGTTAACCACTTGCTTGAGACTAGCTTCAAAAGCAGCCCCGCAGGTAATACCGATAAATAAACCGGCAAAAACTAGAAAATAGGGTGGTTGGGGCAGAAAATAATAATCCATAGAAAAAGTGATTAACCGATGATGACCTTAAACACTTTAACGCGAACTGGTTTCTCGCGGAAGGACAGCGGCCACACCTTGGGACGATAATTCCCGAAAAGCGCTCATGGCCACATCCAAGAGTCGCCGCGGTTGCAATTCTCCTTGAATTAAACTCCAGAGACGTTGCACTTCGGCAGTATGGAGACGGTCATCTTCCGTTAAAGCTAATAGCAATTGACGACGCAGATAACGACCTTCTTCCGAGAGAAGAAAAGTGATGCCTAATTGCGCTGTGGGCAGTAAATCGAAGTTACTTTCCGATCGAGCCATTGTAATCATGTTTTCTAGGCGTTGCCACTGGAATTTACCGTTTTTGAACAGTACATCCAGTAAACGCCGGCGCAGTTGAGGCGATTCCCCGGTCAGGAGACGTTTAGCGACGTAGGGATAGGCCACTTGGACGATTTTGAAGTTAGGATCGAGGGTAAGGGCCACCCCTTCTTGGGTGACGAGGGAACGAATAATCAGGGCGAATTTGGCGGGAATCCGGAAGGGATATTGGTACATCAATTCGGAGAACTCATCGGTAATAGTGCGGAAATTGAAGTCACCGACCCTTTGACCGATGGCATTGCCTAAAACCCGTTCTAGAGCCGGAATAATGGGTTTTATATCCGTTTCTGGGGTTAAAAATCCCAGTTTGACAAAGTTGGCGGCCAGGTTTTCGTAGTCTTTGTTAATTAAATCGACGACGCAACTAGCGAGGGTTTCTTTAGTTTCCTCCTCTAACTGGTCCATCATGCCAAAATCAATATAGGCCATGCGACCATCAAAAGTGGCGAAAAGATTACCCGGGTGGGGATCAGCGTGGAAAAAGCCGTGTTCGAGGAGTTGCTGTAATCCGGAGGTTACGCCGATTTTAACGATACTATTGGGGTCTAATCCTAAAGCTTTGATATTCTCGGTATCGGTGAGTTTATAGCCATCAATCCATTCCAGGGTGAGGACGCGGCGACCACTATAACGCCAGTAGATACTGGGAACTTTAACTTCAGGGTTATTTTGGAAGTTGGTGGCGAATTTTTCAGCGTTGCAACCTTCGTTTTGATAGTCGATTTCCTCAAAGAGTTTGGTGCCGAATTCATCGACAATCAAGGTGAGGTCATGGCCGAGATTGAGGGGTAATAAACGACCAAATTTTTGGGCAGCCCAGCGCATTAGGTATAAATCGAGGCTTAAAAGCGCCCGCAGCCCCGGTCTTTGCACTTTAACGGCTACTTCTTCGCCGGTGGGTAGAATAGCTTTGTAAACCTGTCCTAAACTAGCGGCAGCCACGGGGGTGGGGGATATTTCTCGATAGGCTTTTTCTACAGGCATCCCCAATTCTGTCTCGATAAGGGCAAAAGCGATATCGTTATCGAAGGGGGGAAGTTGGTCCTGCAGTTTAACTAATTCGTCTAAAAAGTCTTTGCGAACGAGGTCGGGGCGGGTAGAGAGAGCTTGACCGACTTTGATGAAGGTGGGACCCAAACGGGTGAGAATTTGCCTAAGTTCGCTGGCACGCCTGTATTTATTGGCTTCTTCTTGCTTTGTCCATTTGTCCCAGAGGAGACTGAGGAGAAATAATCCTAAAGACCAAGTAATCACGAAAGCGCGACCGAACAATTGCCAAGGTTTGTAACGGTATTGTTGAGCGATCGCTTCTGCACTGTAAGGAGTGAACTGTGTTTCTTCTCGTTTCCGGTCAGTTTGACTGTCTTGATGCCGACTCACTAGCTAATCTCTATATATCTTACGCCACTTGATATTGTAGCTAAGTTCTTGACATCAGTATACAAAACTACACATTATTTAATAATTGTTATAATTCCCTGAGAAATCATAAGTATTTATTGCTGGACTGCCGGGGAAATTCTCGGCTAGTGGATGTCCTCAAGTACCTGATGGATATTTTCAACAAGCTGTTCTATAAAGGTAACGGCATCATTAACGAGATTTTCATCGATATTCCAGCGACTGCCAATGCCATAACTCGGGTCTATATCAGCTTCGTGGGCGATTTTGTTCCTTCGATCAACAATTATGCTAAGTTGGCTTTTAATATCTTTGGCTGGTTTATTTAGTTTGCTGGCCACTTCTTTCCACAATTCCTTGGCTGAAATTAGTCTAATGGCATCCGCTATCTTGTTCGGTTGTTGATAGCTTTTATATCTGAGGTTTTCTCTAATTTCAGTCTCTAGCCAATAATTACTATTAAGTTTGTTGGTGAGGAGATTTTCAATCATTGGTAGTACCTCGGTTGTGTGATAATTTTTGCTTATGGAATCGTGAAATGCTTATCGGGTAACACTTTTAGGACTATTTTGTCGAAGAAACTATCAGTATAGACCTCGTTTCCACACAGAAACCAGAAGAGCCATTGAGCGAGATTCTTGACCAAAAAAAGAACCGTAGTTTTGTTGAATTTCGTTCTCTAACCAAGAGCCAATACTAATAGCTATCAATCGTTCTTGTCGTGCGCCATTCAAGGAGACTTGAAAACGAGAAAAGGCAGATTGAGAACTGTTAGGAGTGGGAGAAGGTTCTGAACGTTGGCCTCGATAAATTTCTAGCATTCCTAGAGTAACCACTTCGTGAACATAATAATCTAAAGCGCTCACAGTCAGGACTAAAGCGGCTCTGAGGATATCCGATACATCTAGGGCGGAAGTAGCCTGAGATTTGAGGGAATTGTGGATAGCGATCAAGTCACGAACGCGGGCAATGCTAAGGCGAAATTGTTCAATGGCTAACTGCATAAATCTCGGAGGTAAGACCGATAACTTTGTCTGCTAAGTCAGAAAAAATCTTTTTAAAGTCCTCTTGTTTTTCTTGGGCTTGATCTAACACTGTACCTTGCCATCCTAATTGTTCAGCAGTTAGCGCAAAAACGGGCGTTTGATGCTCTTGAGATAAGGCAATAAGACTATTAAAATCAGGTATTTTTACTAGAGTACAGCAAGCCGGTACACCATTCTGATCGTAGATAAATTTCGGTAGCATCATGCCATTTTTCCCTAGGGCTGGAATCATTTTATCGCCAATATTTTTCTCGATTGTGTTAATCCAGTTTTGAAAAGCTTTTGTTTCTTGGCCACCTATGATTCGATATTTCTGAACAATAGTTCCCAAAAAATGTAGGTTAACTTCGGGGAAGGGATAGTTGGCTGTTTTGAGAATTGGTAAAGCACTAGCTGCCTTAGCCCATTGGTGCCACTTAGGCAATATTTTAGTTAAAGAATCGATAGCCATAACCGAGAAAAAATCCGCTGTGGTTGGCACAATAAAAAAGTTGCTGGTCATCAGTATATTTTGATTGATTGACCCCAAACTGGGACTCATATCGATTAAAATATAGTCAGCTTGAAATCTTTCGGCAGTTTTGTCTAATAAATATGTAATCGCACCGGGGAGATTTTTTAAAGCCTGAATTGACCCACTAAGTTCTTGAGCAATACCTAGGGTAACTTCATATTCAGCTAATCCCACATGACCGGGCAATAGAAATAAACGATCACGACCATCAATAGGAATACATTCCACAGCTTCGATTAATCTCGGTTGAGACTCAAAAGCAGGCGCTAAAGCTGTTTTAATATTAGAGTAAGTATTGTAGATTGCTTGTAGTCTTTCCTCCCTATCTTCACTTTCTTTAGCCAAAGCCATACCAGTTAAGTTACATTGGGGATCGGTATCGACAATAATTACTCTTTTGCCCTTCTCAGCAAGCATCCAACCAAGGTTAAAAGTGGTTGTAGTTTTGCTTACTCCACCTTTATGATTAAAAAAAGCTATTTTTTGCACCATGGCATTAATTATATTTGAAGATTGTTGCCCTTGGTCATTATTGTAACATCAGTGTGGAGATTTTGCCATGACTTCTAGGCTAGAGTCAGAGTTTCGGATTACTCGTTTTAATGCCTAGCAATTAAGAAAAAATTGCGCCATAGTTTCCACCCTAACACCCCCAAGCGGATATTTAAGCAATTTCATCGGGATTAATGCCCAATTCTCGCAGCTTTTGGGCTAATTTTTCCGCCCGTTGTTGTTCTCTTTCTTTGGCTAATCTTTCCTGTTCTTTAGCTAATCTTTCCTGTTCTTTGGCTAATCTTTCCTGTCGGGCCGACTCTTGAGGGGTGGGAACCAATTCACCTGATTCGGTGAAATAGCGCAATTTATTGGCAAAAATCCCTAAATATAATCCCAGTTGCTTACTCCATAAATAACCGTTTTCATTGGGGGTAATCGGTTGATATTGTCCCTCGATTAAAGTGAATCCTTGCCATTCTAAGGTATTGGGATCAAACCAAAAATATTCAGGAGTCCGAAAAGTATGCTGATATAGTTCCTTTTTGGCTTTTCTGTCCACATTAGCGGTGGAATCGGAGAGAATTTCAATGATTAGATTGGGATATTTACCCCCTTCTCCCCAGACAACCCAACTTTTCCGGGGACGTTTCTCTGTATCTAAAACCACGAAGAAATCTGGTCCACAAAAATCTCGCTGTTTTAGTTGTCTTTCGTTATAATAAATAGTCACATTGCCCGAAGCATAGTAATCGTTTCTATCTTGCCAGAGCCAATCAAGACAAGATAATAATAAAATAATTTGTTGTAAATGCAGATCACTTTCCAAGGGTGGTTCATCACTCCATAAATCGGTGGGAGGACAGACAATATCGGTAGCAATATCTAGGGTTGTCATCGTTTATAAACCCATTGAGTCAATTTGGGGTGATTCTAGCAACAAGCCACAATCAATACAATTATATTATAAGTCCGATCGTTTTGCTTGTATATAGGGTGTTAGGAGTCGGTTGGGGAAGTCAGAATATCATGACCTCAATCCCCTTGGTTGAAGGACTTATAAAAACCAGAAAAAAGCAACTAAAATAACGGTGAGAGTGGCGGCAAAAATGAGAGCGTATTCAATTTTTTGATTGATAATACCAATAACCATGACTAGGGTAATTGCCAGAAGAAACACACCGATATAGACTAGATTTTGAGAACCTGAATTAACTAAATTATTATTTAAAGTCGGTGTGGGTGTGGGAGTTTGTAGAATTGTTGATGAGAGACTAATCGTGGAGGTAATGAACATAAATATTTATGACTACCATAGAACTAATTTTATACAGTAAACCGGACTGTCATCTTTGCGAAGGGTTGCTAGAAAAACTAGAAAAAATCCGTCAACCGGAGTGGCAGTTAGAAATTAGGGACATTACCAGTCGAGAGGATTGGTTTAACGCTTATCAGTACGAAATCCCCGTTCTCTGTCAAAAACTGGCCACGGGGGAAAAAATCCTCCCTCGTCTTTCCCCCCGAGCAAATGCCGAACAATTAGCCCGTCTTTTAGCCAATAATTTAACCTAGGGGCTAATTACCCGGACTAGGACTAAGGACCAGACTAGGAGAGGGAGAAGACTGGGCGACTGGTTGCGGTTTGGCTGCGGGTTGAGTTTGATACCATTTAAAGTGTTGGTAGGCCGTGCGCGATATTTGTTGAATCAGAGTCCTAGCGTTACTATCATTGTGGGGACGTTTGACCATCACTGCTCCTAGATAGCGTTTCCCGTTGGGCATATCAATAATCCCCGCATCCGCTAACATTGAGCCAATATCACCGGTTTTATGGGCAATATCGGCGGATTTCTCGATACCTTGGGGCAGCAGGGTGCGAGTGCGCGTTTCCTGCATAATATTCAATAGACGATCTCGGGAACGTAAACTAAGTAATTCCCCTTGATTAACTTTTCCTAAGATTGTCACCAAATCTCTCGGACTTGTGGTATTAGTTCCTTCCAAGTCTGGTAAAGGGTTATTAATTACCGTACTGGTCAAACCCCAAGCTTGAAAACGCTGATTAAGAGCCTTTTTGCCGCCCATCCGCTTAATTAACATATTAGTAGCGGTATTATCGCTAATTACGTTCATTTTAGTGGCGGTTTCTAGGGCAGTATAGGTTTTATTCAATCCTAGATACTGCATATCCCCAGACCCACTGGCCAGGACATCCTTAGTGGCCACAAGGGTTTCATCGAGACGAATTTTCCCCGCGTCCACATCCTCAAAAAAGGCCACCAGAATCGGGATTTTAATCGTACTAGCGGCAGCAAAAATAGTATCTCCGCGAAAATTAGCGTAAGCACCGTTATCAAGGTCAATAAATAATGCTCCCGCCTGTAATTTCGGATATTTGACCGCTAAAGCCTGTAATTTCTGGTTAAGGCTGCTGAGATTTTCGTTTAAGACTAAGGTGGTCGGTTTTGGGGTGACGAGTTTGAGAGTCGGGGAATTAGTAGCGGTGGGTTTTGGGTGTAGGGGTAATTTGCTCGGATCCACCACCGTTAAAACCGTACCAGCGATCGCACCTAAACCGACACCAAGGATAGAGAAGCGAAGAACCTGAAGGAGAAAAGAAGCGATTAGGTTGGGTTTACGCTGTTTTTTTGCCTTTTTAACTGGCACAGGCCTTTTGTTATTGTTTGAGTCCACGGACCTAGGGGACTCAGGGCCAGATTGGACTTTAGTAGGACGACGAGTTACTTGACGAGTCACGGTTTTCCTCAAGGGTATCCAGATTTATTATCGGTCGCTAGGAGAATTTTTTTTCTTGCCCTTGAGACTATCAAGACCGAGAAAAAGTTGCCCGATACTTTCAATATGACCGATAATACCCCGCAGCAGGGCTAATTCCTCCACCGTGGGCCGGGCCCGATGATAAAATTGCCGGAATTTCTCCATCCTAGCAGCGGCGGTGTGGGGGTAAAGATAGCCAATTTTGAGCAAAAAGCTCTCTAAGTGCTGATAATAGCCTTCTAGAGCCTCAAAAGTGGCATTAGGGAGCATTTCTAACGGGGGTTCGAGCCTATTTTCCGTCGCCATTTGGTACAGTTCGTAGGAGCAAACCGCCACCGCTTGGGCCAGATTAAGGGAGGAATATTGAGGATTAGCGGGAATACCGACAAAACGCTGGGCGTGGTTCAGTTCGCTGTTACTTAAACCCCGGTCTTCTGGCCCGAAAATTAGGGCCGATTCTAGGTTAGGGGTGAGTAACCAGGGTAAGGCGGTCCGGGGTGTTTCGAGGGGAGTATTCAGGTGACGGGGTTTCGAGGTGGTGGCAATGATGCGATGACAACCCTGCAAAGCTTCCCCCAGGGTGGCTACCTGTGAACAGTTTTCTAGGACTTCAATTCCGTGTACTGCCATGCGTCGCGCTTCTTCTGCAAGGATATCACAGGCGGGATTGACGATAATTAAGCGACTTAAGCCCATATTCCGCATAATTCTGGCAGTGGAACCCACATTTAAGGCTCCAGCTGGTTCAACTAAAATAATTCTCAGGCGATCGAGTGGGGAACTCGGATTATTTTCATCTACACTCATAGATAAGGCGCAGTTTTTGACTTTTTAATTTTAATCATGGCACGTCAGCTCTCGAAGTCCGATCTTCCCAGTAAAATTTGTCCCGTTTGCGGTTTATCCTTTACTTGGCGCAAAAAGTGGCAAAACTGTTGGCATGAGGTCAAATACTGTTCAGAACGCTGTCGTCGTCGCAAGTCCTCGGTGAATCAGTAAAAAGCCGAGAATTTTAACTATCAAATAGGCACTCTTGCAAAAGGCAATTTTTAGCTGAGGACTTAGATGGGTAATTAATTTTGCTTAGGTACTCTATTCGCTTTTAATTTTACGGCTAATTTAGTAAGCTGATATTTGGCTAAATTAACTTTTTCTTAAGAGAATCTCAATGCACATTGCCTGGTTAGGAAAAAAATCTCCTTTTTGCGGTAACGTTACCTATGGGCGAGAAGTGACTAATTCCCTGCTCGATCGAGATTATCAAGTCAGTTTTCTGCATTTTTCTTCCGAAAAACCCACCGTAAGCGATTGGCCCGACTTTTACGACGAAATCACCCTGCCACGTCTCTATAGTTCCCAAGTCTATACTATTCCCACCCTGAAATCGAGTCGGGTTCTACAGGATAAACTCAGGGAACTGAAACCCGATCTAGTTCATGCGTCCTTACCCCTGTCTCCCCTTGATTTTCTACTACCAGAAATTTGTGAGTCTTTAGATTTGCCTCTGGTGGCGACTTTTCACCCGGCTTTTGATAGTAAAATTCGCAATCTCATCTCCAGTACCCAATTATTAACCTACCAACTACACGCCCCTTTTTTAGCTAATTACGATAAAGTAATTATTTTTTCCACCTCTCAACGGGATTTTTTAGTTAAATTGGGAGTTCCCGAAGAAAAATTAGCAATTATTCCCAATGGGGTTGATATTAATAAGTATTGTCCAGGCACCTCGAATATTAAATCTCAATATAATGCCGATTGTTTATTTATTTATCTCGGTCGGATCATGCCGGAGAAAAATGTAGAATCTTTATTGAAAGCCTGGAAAAAAACCAATTTAGGGGATAGATGCAAACTGCTCATTGTTGGAGATGGTCCGTTAACTCCTTCCCTTAAACCTTTTTATGGGGAAGAAGATGGTATTATCTGGTTAGGTTTTATCGGCGATGAAAATAAACGAATTGAAATTCTGCGCGGGGTTGACGGCTTTATTTTACCCTCTTTAGTGGAAGGTTTATCGATTTCCCTTTTGGAAGCGATGGCCTGCGGTGTTGCTTGTCTGGCTACGGATGTGGGTGCCGATGGGGAAGTGTTAAAAGGTGCGGGAATAGTTCTAGATACTAGAGGACTAATTACCCAATTAAAAACTCTCTTGCCTGTATTACGAGATCATCCCGAATTAACCACAATTTTAGGTCAAAAAGCCCGTCAAAGAGTTTTAGACTCTTACACTCTTAGCAAAAATATCGATCGCTTACAGTTAGTTTATCAAGAAGTGTTAGCTCAAAAACATTCTTCTCTTAGCTACTTTCACTAAGGAATTTATATGACGATTGCCCGGACAATTTGCTTGGGATTTATGGCGGTAATTTTAGCGGGAACTTCCCTGTTAATGTTGCCTGTTTCTACCACTAGCGGCACTTGGAATGATCCAATTGTTGCCCTCTTTACCTCCACTTCTGCTGTCTGTGTCACGGGTTTAGCAGTGGTAGATACGGGTACTTATTTTTCTTTTTGGGGTCAATTATTTATCGCTTTATTAATTCAAGTGGGTGGACTGGGATATATGACCACTACCACTTTTTTAATGTTATTAATTGGGCGAAAATTTGACCTGAGACAGAAGTTAGCAATTCAAGAATCTTTTGATCGACCTTTTCTACAAGGTAGTCAAAGTTTAATGAAATCAGTGATTGCTACTACTTTAGTTTTTGAGTTAACAGCAACTTTTGTTATGTTAACTGTCTTCGCCCAAAAGTATGATTTTAGATATGCGGTGTGGTTATCTTTATTTCATAGTATTAGTGCTTGGAATAATGCGGGTTTTGGCTTGTTTAAAGATAACTTGATGTCCTATCATTCTTCAATTATTATTAACTTATCTATCACAGGACTGATCATTTTTGGAGGTATCGGTTATCAGGTAATTATCGAGTTTTACACTTGGTTTATTTACCGCTTTCAATATAAACGAAAAGGCTTTGTTTTTTCTCTTAACTATAAAGTTGCTATCAGCACAACTATATTTTTATTAGTGATAGGAACCTTGGCTTTTTTACTTACTGAACAGGGAAATGGTGACACTTTGGCTAATTTATCACTGAAAGATAAATTGCTGGGTGCTTGGTTCCAATCGGTAACATCGAGAACAGCAGGATTTAATACCATTGATATTGGTAAAATTTCCGTAGAAGGTTTATTAATTACCATGGCTTTGATGTTTATAGGAGCCAGTCCTAGCGGTACAGGGGGAGGTATTAAAACCACAACTTTTAGGATTTTATATAACTGTACCCGCTCGGTTTTACGGGGACGTGAAGAAGTGACTCTTTATCAAAGACGCATTCCTATGCCGTTAATTTTAAAGTCAATGGCGGTGGTTTTTGGTTCAGTTATAGCGATTATTATCTCCACCCTAGCTATCTCATTTGTGGAGACAGATTTTAAAATGATTCAACTATTTTTCGAGGTAGTTTCTGCCTTTGGAACTGTCGGCTTATCTATGGGAATAACCGCCGCTTTATCACCGATTTCTAAGTTAATTATCGTTTTTATGATGTATCTTGGACGGGTAGGAGTTATACTTTTAATAGCGGCCATTATCGGCGATCCGAAACCAACAGTTATTAATTACCCCGAAGAAAACCTTTTAGTGGGATAATTAATATCAGTTATCAGTTATCAGTTATCAGTTTCTCTTGTCTCCTCACTCATTGACACTAGCATTTTAAATGCGTAACAGTTTAACTTCTTATGCAATCAATTAAATTTTTTAGTAGTATGCGTCCCCAAAATCGCCAATTTGCCGTCATCGGATTAGGCAGATTTGGGCGAGCCGTTTGTGAAACCCTACGCAAACAAGGTTATCAAGTGGTAGGGACAGATATTGACGAAGGATTAGTAGCACAAGCGTTATCTGATCGAATAGTAGATAATGCGATCGAGCTTGATTCTACCAAACCTAACGCTCTGCGAGAAGCGGGAATTTTTGAAACCGATACGGTGATTGTCGCTATTGGTAAATACGTGGAAGAAAGTATCATTACTACTCTCAATTGTAAGGAAGCAGGGGTTAATTTTGTCGCCGCTAAAGCCTCCACAGAAATCCATGGAAAATTACTCAAAAAAGTTGGCGCAGATTTAGTAGTGTTTCCCGAATACGATGCTGGTTGTGAGTTAGCGCACCGTTTAACTAGACCATCAATTTTAGAACGATTTGATCTCGATCCCGAACATAGTATTGTCGAGTTAAAAGTCCCGGAGGCTTTTCACGGTAAAACCCTAGCAGAGTTAGAAATTCGTAATCGTTATGGGTTAAATATTGTCGCTGTCGGTAATGCGGAAAAATTCAAGATTAACCCCAATCCCCAAGAAAGATTACACAAGGATTTAGCCATGGTGGTAATTGGTTCTAACCGAGATATTCAGCGTTTACCGATGTAAAATTTAGTCAAATAGATGAAGGCGATTTTTTAGCCGTCAGCCGCCAGACTTCGGCGTGAGCTTTTGTCGAACATTTTTTTCTCCTGATATCCCTGTTCACTGATAACTGATAACTGATAACTGATAACTGATAACTGATTAATTTCCTCGCCAAAAGATAATCGAATTATTGAGAGGTTGGATGGTGGTACCGGGATAATAGAAAGCGAGAATTTGTTCAGGAGACCAACCCAAACGGGCTAAATTATAGGAACCAAATTGACTTAATCCTACCCCGTGGCCGAAACCGCCACCAATAAAGTTATAACCCTGGATCTGTCGATTGGTATCGTAGATAGGATCGATGTAGAATAGGGTACTGCGAGGCGGTCCTAAGGCACTACGCACCTCATTTTTATGCAGTTCCAAAATCCCCTTATCGGTTTGAATGGTCATAGTCAGAATCCGACCGGAAGGAGAGCGTTTAGTCACTTCCATCCATTGGATTTTCTGGAAGTCGGCCAGGGGATGTTTTCGCCGTGTTAGATAGGTTTCTAGGTCTTGACTCAAATCAGCTAAAGAAGCTTGTTTTTGCCAGCGAAAAACCCGTCGTCCCGTCTCATTAAAACCATCTTTAAGATTAATAAACTGGCGAAAAGTTGTCTCATTAGCGAGGGATTGTTTCGACAGATCCCAAACTCGATTAGGGGAGTCCACCACTGCCCGGAGATAAGGTCTTTCTTCCCCATCCCACACATCACTAAAGAGGGCAGTTACTCCGCCGGTGGTGGAGGAATAAAGGGCATCCACTAACTCATTTTGGTAGGTTAAAACCAGTCCTTGGGTAGCTGCGATCGCTTGATCAGCCCGGGGATTAGTTCCCGTCAATCCATAATAAACTTGACAATGGGTATCGGCACAGAGTTCGTAATTATCGGCTTGAAAACGGCGGAGATTGCGGAGGGCGTAGGTACGGGCGATAATAGTTTGCGCTTGGGTGGCACTTTCCGGGGCATCATGACCGATTTCGTGGGGGACAACCCCACGCAGGTAGGTTTCGAGGGGAACGTTATTAACTAGGGTAAAAGTGCCGTAGGCGTTGGGCTGTAGGCGCATAGTCCCACCGTACAAACGTACCTGATCGGGGCTATGGCTGACTTGAATCAGGTTTTTTTGGCTCTCGATTTCCAATTCTTTGGGAAAATAGCGCACCCCGTTGATTTGGAAAGAAACTTGCGGCTTTTCTTTGAGTAAAACACTATTAATATAGGGTTGATTGTAGCCTTTGGCTTGCAAACTGGTCAGCAACCAATGTCGCACTAGGGGATTTTCATAAACTTCTCGCTTTGCCCAAACCTGCCAGCGTCCGGGTTGGGTGATTTCCACTTTAATGCCCATTTTTGCCCAGTTTTTGGCGCTATTTTCGGCGGTTTCAAAGGTGGCGTGGTCGCTTAAAATGACTTTTTCTTGGAGGATGGGAGAAGCAAGGGGACGGGGAATAACTTCTAATTGTAGGCGATTGGTTTGCAGGGTTTGGGATTGGCCATCTTCTCCTACCACGCGCAGGGTGAGATTATCACCACTGGTACTGCTCAGGGTTAATTTTTCCTTGGCTTCATCGCCAAAACGTTGGACAATGCCCACTCTCAGAAGTACATCCTTGGCCATAGCGGCAGGAATTAGGGTTAAACTGAGCAAGATCGCCGCAGTTATGGAACCGATGCTAATTATTGGTTTTTTTTCCTTGATTTTTAGCATAAAGTCAAGTATCTGTTAATAAGTTTTCATAAAATTTGAGGATATTCAGAGATTATAGCAGCAAGCCGTTGGGGAAATGGGGAAATGGGGAAATGGGGAATTTCAGCTAAAACCCTAAAAACCCAACACCCTAAAACCCCAACCGCCAACAAAGCACCTAACTTCCCCCATCGCTGATAATGCGTAAACGTACCGTTTTTTGCCCACCCTCATCCAGTTCTACTTCGATCACTTCACTGGTTAAACTTTCTAAACAGGTTAACATCGATCGCAGATGGGGATTACTTGCTCCTGTATCCACATAGAGGCGATCGGACAAACTACCCAAACGTTTCCAAGTAGTATAAAGTTTAGCCACAGCCTGCTCTAATTGTGTGGCTTGTTTAACCAGATCCGCCGCCGTATTTAGACAATCGACGCGCAAAGCTTCTTCTAGAGCCATTTCAATATCTAAATTACCCCGTCGGAGAGTTTGTACTTGGGCCGCCGCGTCGAGATATTTAGCTAAACTGCGTGCTTCCGAGGTGATTAATTTTACCGTGTCCACATCGGGATTAGCGGCGATTTCTTGACGGAGAGTGTCGATATGAGCATCGGGTAACTTTTCTAATTCTTTCACTAGGGGAGCGAGATGACGCGCCGGTAAACTGCCATCGCTGGCTTTTTCCTTCACTTCATCGGGTAGTAAGTCTGAACTCATCGCCGTCCATTCATCGGCCAATTGTTTCACCTCCCGACGGGTAATTCTCTCCCCTTGTCGGGCTGCATCACTGACTAATTTTTGAATTTCCGGGGCAGATTTGGCCGTTTCTACGAAGGCGCGTTTACTAAAATTATTGATACTATCGGGATCCAGTTGTCCTTCTGCTAGGAGAGTATCGGCACTATTAGCCAATTGAATCAGAGCATAAGCTTGACTTTTAGTGATTTCTCGCTGTTTTAACCAGTTTAAAAAGCCCGTACCGCGACTATCACCGCCTTGCTTCTCCCGGTCGCGAATAGCTCGTAAAATTCGCCCCCGCCAGATTTCTGTTTGCAAATCAAAGCGATCGCAGACTTTCCAAAAAGAATCCAGTTGCTGCTGAAAGTCATGATCTTGGATAGTTTCATCTTCGGGATCCGGCAGTTGAAAGTTAAACTCTAGAGGCGTTTCAAAGGCATCAATGATCGCGGAGGTGTCGGAGGAGAACGTCGCAGCATCAACCATAGGATAGACTCGGCAGTTAATCAGGCATTTTATCTTAACTCGCTCAGGCAACCCCCGACAAGCCGATTAATCTTCAGGTAAAACCCCACACCCTGTTCCCACGAACAACTTTTTGCCGCAAACCCTAGTTAGGGGAAGCATTGGGGGGACTCGGACTGGTGACAGGTGCGGGAGGTGTCGTCCCGGTTGTGGGACTCGGACCGGTGACGGGTGCGGGAGGTGTCGTCCCGGTCGTGGGACTCGGACCGGTGACGGGTGCGGGAGAAATCGATGGATTGGGAGCGGGATGACGACCCAAGAATTGCCAAGCGATCGCAGCCAGCAAACCGAGAACACCGACGGCGATCGCCGCCATCGGGGGTGAAACGCTAGTGAGCGCGGGGGGAAAAGTACGACTAGAAACCGAAGAAGATGCAGGGGAGGGAGTGGGTATTGCCGTCACCACTTCTTCTCCGGGGTCGGTGTCCCCGTTGTGATCAAAATCTTGGTCATTAAGATGGGGAATAATTCGTTCTTTGACCTCAGCATAAATTAAAGGCCTGACAGTTTCAGCCGCAGGAACTACCCGACAATAAACTAGGGCGATGGTGGAGTTATCGTGACCGTTTTTCTGGTTAGCTAGTTGTAATAAACTTTCCCCCACGGCCGTCACGGTTTTCTCTCCTCGCAAAAGAGGCAGAATTTCACTGTCCCAGTATTGTTCTACCCGATCATAATCACTTAAACCATCGGAACAGAGGAGAAAAACACAATCTTGATCAACAATCAACCTCTGAACAGTGGGATGGAGATTAGTGGCACTACCCATGCCCAAAGCTTGCACCAAAGCCCCGGCGTTGGGATACTGTATGGCATCACGATAGAGGAGATAGCCTAATTTCACTTCCCTAGAAGCGAGATCATCATCTACCGTCACTTGATGACAACCCTGGGGGGTAATCCAATAGATACGGGAATCCCCCACATGGGCTGCGTACATTTCCTGAGCATGGCCAAAGGCCATAACTAGAGTCGTACCCATGCGCCGGCGGTCTTGTCTTGACTCCTGATCGTTGCGTTGACTGATCAGATCATTGGTGACACGAATCGCCTGTTCGAGGACAAGACTGTAACTATCGGGATAGACTTCCATATCAGTGGTGGGACTGGGATTAATTTCCCTAGGCAGGGTTTCGATCGCCAATTGAGAAGCGATTTCGCCCCCTTCCTGACCGCCGATGCCATCACAGACAATCGCCAGGGGATTTTGACCATTAGACAGGGTTATGGCCTGATTAGCTGGGGGATAACAGCCATCCTCGTTGTGTTCCCGCATCGGACCGGTATCGGTGCAGGTGAAAATCTCATAGCTGCGCTCTTGACCTGCACCGTAGTGCTGTAGGGCATAATCGAGAATAGCGATCAGGGATTCTGGGCGATCGAGATCACCGGATTCTAGTTCTTGGGTTAGGGATGCGAGAAAATCTTGAATATTAGCGGCTGCCGTCGGGATCAGACTGGACCAGAAGGCCCCTAAATCTTTGAAATTGGGAGCGGTAGCCTCGTCTTTGCTTAATTCTAGCAATTGCAGCAGCTGATTATTCACTCTCGTCAGAAAAGGGTTAAGCAGACTAGAAACCACAGCTTTTTTCTGGAGGGGATGCCAGAGTTTAGCCATTTGCCATAACCAGTGAATTTGCCTTAAATCGGAAGCTTGCGACCAAACCTCGGCCAGAGTGGGCAATAGTTGTGGATAAATTAATTCTCCCGTTTCATCGAGGGGAATAGTGCCGTATTCTAACAGCCAGATGTCCATATTTAAGCGTTCGTCGGGACTGGGAATATAGCCATAGACTTGGGGAATATGGAGATGAAATGGTAACAATTTTAGGTAGAGGGAGAGCCAGCTAGGAGGTTCTTCCGGTGCTTCGGGTGCTTGAGCGGGTTTAGTATCAAGAACAATTTGTGGTTGTTTGACCAAATAACGATTATCAATTAGCTCACCAACACGATAATAGGTTCTCACCCAATCACCCATCATCCATAAATAGCGCTTAACTAAAGGAGTACCGCATTTTTCACAGAATCTATTAGTGAGAGCGTTCGAGGATAGACAAGTTAGGTTTTGACATTGGAGGGTTGTCAGGGAGTCCATGAAAACTGCTTACTCCTAAAGCGCGATTAGTATAGGTTACTAAAATAGCGTGTTTTTACCACGTTGACTGCCAGTGTATTGCAGTGTTTCCCAAATTTTAACCTTTGTCGCTTGATCGACAATAATTAGGGTTTGCGGCAAAAAGTTTTTCCTAGGGCCAGGGTGTGGGGTGTGGGGTGTGGGGAGAATAAATAAAATAATCTCCTGTCTCCTGTCTCCTGAATCCTGTCTCCTGACGACCAGCTCCTAAAAGTTTCTAAATATTTTTCCACATCAGCAAAGAGCGAGTTTGAAAGCCGAGATTTTGGTAGAGATTGAGAGCATTGTCGTTATTGATGAAGACCTGTAAACCGATGCGGGTTTGTCCGCGACTTTTTGCCCAATCCTTAGCTCGATCGATTAGTGCGCTGGCGATACCTTGGCGACGATGCTGGGGATCGACGTAAATTAGGAAAATATGACCATAGCGATCGCCTGTCACCTGATCGACGGCGCTCCCCATCCAGAGACAAGCGATCGCCGTTTGTTGTCCTTCGACGATCCACAGAGGAGTATCAAGGCAAAAAAACTGTCTGACTGTATCAGCTAGATGGGAGAGGTTTTTTTGTTCGGGAAAAAATTCTTGATAGCTGCGGGTGAGAAAATTAATGAGTAGATAGCGATCGCCCATTTTGCCCAGTCGCAGCCGATAATCTTCGGGAAGGTTAGCCATGCCAAGGATAAGAGAAAATTATGCCCAGGGATGGCTCGATCGGAGCGGGTGCCGCTAAATCTGCCGGCAAAAAAATCCGGATGCCAGTGGCAACCAGAGCCACTAAAAACACTAAGATAGTCAGGAGCGGGGCGATATATTGTCGGAAAAAAGCCATAATTATTTGATCTCTAAACTGCTGTTCCTTCTATTTTAGGGATTGCCAGTGGAGATATCGGCAATTTTTTTCCTAAAAATTCGCCTAAAAAAAAGTGATCGGCATACCGATCACTACAAACCGACAACTAGACTATGACTAAACACCGATTAAATCTAACGAAGGTGCAAATAGGCCGCCTCTGCTTCTAATTGACGCACTAAAGCTTCATTTCCCTGCGCTCTAGCTACTTCCAGTCGGTGTTGCAAATTTCTGCGGAGTGTTTCTCTATGAGCGACGGTGGCCTGTGTTAGGACTTGCTGACGATTTTTGTTCATGATGGACAGACTTTTGAGCGACTTAACTTACCTTATATCTAAATCATAACATTCTCCTTGGAGAACTGTATCTTTAGCTACTGAATTTCCCATTAAGATTTATTAACGCTGTTGGCCAACCTAGGGACAAGTCGATGAAGGAACAGGCACTAATAACCCTTACTAGCGATTTTGGACTACAGGACGGTTATGTGGGCATTATCAAGGGAGTAATCGCAGGAATTGCCCCCCATGCTCGCACGATCGATCTGAATCATCAAATTTCGCCCCAAGACCTCTACGCTGGTCGTTTTATCCTCCTGAATGCCTATCAATATTTTCCCCAAGGCACTATTCATCTGGCAGTTATAGATCCGGGGGTGGGAAGCAAAAGACGCGGGGTAGGGATTCGTTTTGCTGGTGGTTATTTAGTCGGGCCAGATAATGGTTTATTTAGTGGCATTTTAAGCCAATCTCCCGCTATATCTGCCGTTAATCTCAATAATTCTTCCTATTGGCGCACCCCTAACCCTAGCACTACTTTTCACGGTCGTGATATTTTTGCTGCTGTGGCCGCTTATTTGGCCCAGGGAGTACCCCTAGAAATATTAGGTGAGATTATTGATCCCGATAGCTTGCAACAGTTAGCGATCGCTGTTCCGCAAATCGAGGAAGATAAAATGAGGGGACAAATCCAATATATTGACATTTTCGGCAATTTAATCAGTAATATTCCCGATTATCTCCTAGAGGGAAAAAATTGGTCAGTGCAGTTGGGTCCAAAAATTATCCCCACAAAAAACACCTACAGTGATGTTCCTTCGGGGGAAATAGTCGCTTTTATCGGTAGTCACGGGGGGTTAGAAATTGCCGTCAATAGTGGCAGCGCCCAAAAGCAATTACACTTAAATATTGGCGATGCGATCGAGGTTAGAATAGATAGGAGTCAGTGATCAAAACTGATAACTGACAACTGATAACTGATATAGCCTTTTAATCAATTTTCATACTAATATCTAACCAAGTAGAACGGGTAACTGGGGCGCTAGTGGAAATATAATCTACTCCTGTTTCGGCCACGTTGCGAATGCGATCGAGGGTAATATTTCCCGATGCTTCTATTTTGGTTTTACTATTAAAATTGCGGATCATCTCCACAGCAGTTTGCATCATCTCTAAATCCATATTATCTAACATAATGATCTCTACCTGCTGCTGCAGAGCTTGATTCACTTCTTCTAATTGACTGGTTTCCACCTCAATTGTGAGAGGATAGGGCATATTTTGCCGTACACGAAGCACTGCTTCCTCAATGCTGCCGGCTGCTTGAATATGATTATCTTTAATCATAATTGCATCATCTAACCCCAAACGGTGGTTAATAGCGCCACCGATACCGGAGGCATATTTTTCTAAAATTCGCAATCCGGGGGTAGTTTTGCGAGTATCCACCAATCTTGTCGATAAATCGGCAATTTTCTCCACATATTTGCGAGTTTCACTAGCAATCCCACTCAAGCGCATGGCAAGATTTAAAGCGACTCTTTCCCCGATTAACAGCGCATCGAAGGAACCCTCTATCTCGGCAATAACTTTAGATTTGGGGCAGAATTCCCCCTCGGCAACGGTGGGGGTAAAGTGAATAGTGGGGTTAAGCAGTTGAAAAACTCTTTCAGCTACGGGTAAACCGGCAATAACTCCCGCTTCCTTGGCAATCCAACTAGCTTGACCGATTTTAGCATGACCGAAGAAAATTGCTTGGGTGGTGCGATCGCCTCTACCGAGATCTTCTCGTAACCAGTTTTCTAACAAGGGATCAAGAACTAATAGGGGCGGTAACATAGAATTTATCGAAACAATCGGGACGTATTTATTTTAATTCTAGGAAGGTTTGACCTGTTTGTAAACTTTCTTTAATCGAAACTTATCCCTTCATAGATTAACTCGATCGCACAGTGAAAATCGAGACTAGATAGAATAATTTCTTCCCCTTGACTATAAGCGCAGTAAAACCAAATTTTATCTTCACCGCGACGATAAACCTCAACACTGATCGATTCAGGATCGACTAAAACGTATTCTTGTAAACTAGGAATCTGACGATAATATTGTAACTTTTTAGTGCGATCATAGTTTCCTGTGCTAGGGGAAAGCACTTCAATAATCACTTGTGGATGTTGAATAAAATTACGAGATTGTCTATCCCTAAAATCGCAACTAATCACCAAATCGGGATAAAAATAACGACTATTATTAGCTTGTACTTTCGCATCAGATACATTGACTCGACAGCCTCGCGGACGGAGATGAAATCTTAAAGCAGTGTAAAAATTCAAGGTAATATCATTATGGGGCAGACTACCCCCAGTCATGGCGATAATTTCCCCATCAATATATTCATGGCGCAATTCCTGTGTAGCTTCCCATTCTAGATACTCTTCCGGGGTCATTCTTGCTGGGTATTGAGGTTGAGCGATCATTTTTCTTTTTCCTTGTCAACTAACTAAATTAATATCCCATTTCCTTTTTATGTTATACCATTTTCTCAGCCGAAGATTGAAGAATAGTCATAATTAAGCGGCGACTGATTACCCTAATGATAAGATAGAGAGAGAAAGCATTATTGTCGCAGGTCGCTAAGATGACGAAAACAGTTGCCGATATCATGACTCCCAATCCCATCACCGTCACCGCTAACACTTCTCTGTCTGAAGCAGTGAAGATTTTGGCCGAAAAGCGGTTTAGTGGTTTACCCGTGGTGGATGACAATATACGACTGATTGGGGTTATCTCCGAAACTGACCTTATGTGGCAGGAAACGGGAGTAGAAGCTCCTCCTTACATTATGCTCCTCGATAGCGTCATCTATCTACAAAATCCTAGCCGTCACGAGAAATTACTCCATAAAGCTCTCGGTCAAACCGTGGGGGAAGTAATGACCGATAAACCTATTAGTATCACGGCTGATCGCCCTTTGAAAGAAGCGGCCTCGTTAATGTATGATCGTCATGTGCGTCGTTTACCGGTGATTGAGGAAGAAACCCACAAAGTAATTGGTATTGTCACTCGCGGCGATATCATTCGCGATATGGCAAAATCGGAAGCATAATGGCTTTTCTAGGGCAACAATTAACTAAAAAGTCTTGAACAAATGAATCAATCTCAGGAAACGGTTACTTATTCCCTAGAAACTATCTTGATGCGGATTGAGGGAAAAATCGATTCGTTACAAAAAGATGTGAGGGATTTAAAGGTAGGACAAGCGGTGTTAACGGGAAAAGTTGAGGGAATAGAAAATCGACTAAACTCATTAGAAGGAAACCAAAAATATCAGGTTTGGGCATTAATTGTCCTCTTAGCCGGGGTAATTGTGAAAAATTTTTTTCTGAGCAGTAATCCCTAAATTCTTGCTTCCCTTGCAATTTCTCGGCTCTTCTAGGTTCTGTGTGATAAGTTTAACTTACATAGTAGGATAGATCGATCTTTGTGTCCTTTGTGTCTTTGTGGTTCGTTCCACCCCCTTGCTAGGAGCAATGTATCTTAGAATACATTTTACCCACCAAATCCAAGAGAGCCATTTCTCTAACAACTATCAGGATGAAGCGCCGTCAATTTCTCACTACTACTGCCCTAACTGCTCTTAGTTTTTCCCTAATTCCTAAAAAAGTTGTTAGTAATAATTTTCCTCTAATTAAACCGCCACATCTACAACCGGGGGACGGAGTGGGTATTATTAGTCCGGCGGGGGCAACTTTTAAAGAAGATGATTTGAATATAGTCATTGAGGCTGTTAAAGCTTTAAAATTAGTCCCAAAAGTTGGTCAACACGCTTTAAATCGTTATGGTTATTTAGCTGGTAAAGATAGGGAGCGAGCGTCGGATATAAATCAATTTTTTGCTGATGATAATATTGCCCTAATTTTACCAATTCGCGGCGGTTGGGGTAGCACTCGTTTATTACCTTATCTCGACTACGATTTAATTCGTCGTCATCCGAAAATCATCTGTGGTTTTAGTGATATAACTTCCTTATTATTGGCTATTTATGCCAAAACTGGTTTAGTTACTTTCCATGCTCCCAATGCCTTTTCTAGTTGGCGCACCGCTCAAACTGAAAGCTTTCGACAGGTTTTATTTTCTGGGGAAAAGTTGACTTTTAGAAATCTTCCCGATCCCGATGATGCTAATCGTTTAATGCAGGTAAAAAACCGCATTCAAACTATTACTAAAGGTCAGGCAAAAGGTCAATTAATCGGCGGTAATTTAACCACTTTAGCCTCAATAGTTGGCTCTCCCTATCTACCAAATTTTACCGGAGCTATCCTATTTTTGGAAGATATTGGTGAAGATGTTTATGAAATTGATCGACTATTCAATCAATTAAAATTAGCGGGAATTTTCGATAATTTAGCTGGATTTATCTTCGGTCAATGTAGCAATTGTAGTGCCAATAGTGAGTATGGTTCCTTAACTTTAGAAGAAGTAATCAGAGAATATATCCAACCCTTAAAAATTCCCGCTTGTCTAGGATTAACTATCGGACATTTAGAAATTATTGAAACTATTCCCATCGGTATTGCAGTAGAATTTGATGCTAATCAGGGAACGATTACTATGTTAGAATCGGCGGTTAGTAAACCCTAAAATAGCTGACTGTTGCTATTCGCTTTTTTAACTGATAAAGGAATATTTAGACCAGCGAATTCGGCTCCATCTTATTATTAGACTAAATCCTTGGCTCTTCTCGACTTTGTGTGATAAGTTTAACTTATATAGTAGCGATCGATCTTTGTGTCCTCTGTGTCTGGAGTGGTTCCTTCCACTCCCTCGCCCGCAAGACTGTATCTTAGAATACATTTTACCCACCAAACCTGGGAGAGCCCCTTTGAGTATAGGCTAGTTATCAGGAGAGGCACTCATGCAAGAGGCAAAAGCTTCAGAAGCTGATTACTGATTACTGAAAAAAGCTGATCACTGTCGTGGTTGTACGGGGAAACCTTGACGCTGCAACACTTCCGCCGCATCTTGGCCCGGTTGATAGTTGATACCGAGGGTAGAGGTGGCCGTATCTTCGATGATTTTGGGAGTGAGGAGAATAATCACCTCACTGCGACTATTAGTATTCTTCCGACTGCGGAATAAAGCCCCTAAAATAGGAATATCCCCTAAAATCGGCACTTTTGTCTCAGAACTTTGTTGGCGCTCTTGTATAATCCCGGAAAGAATTAAACTCTGTCCATCCCGGAGACGAATTAAACCCGATAATAATTCCCGGGTAATCAAAGGAGTCAATTGGTTGATTGTCGCCCCACCGCTATTAAATGGAATCTGGGGACCTGGTTGGGCAATTGTAGGCGCAACATTTAAACTGATGTAACCATTATCATCAATTTGATTCACATCGACGGTTAAGGTCAGTCCAGCATCACCAAACACAGGAGTTGTAGTTCTCACATTGCCATTGCTATTGGTATCAATTGTTGTTTCAACACTGACCAGCACTTTCTGGGTCAGCTTCACGGTGGCCTGTTGACCTTCCTGCACCACCAGCGAGGGATCGGTGAGAATCTTGGCATTTCCTGTCTGAATTGAGGCTTGCAGGGTCATCAGGAATTTTTGGGGATATTGAAATAGGGTCGGCGGTTTGTATTCATACTCTATTATTCCCGTCTCTGGGTCAATATTAACATCACTCAAACCGGGTTGGAAGGGGTTAACAGTGCGACCAAAACTGGGACGAGCATAGGGTGTTGTGCCACCTACAAAGTCATTCGGTCCCTGGTTAACACGGCCAAAGGAAGCGCCATTCTGAACATCAAAAAAAGGTGCTATTTCCTGGTCCGCGTTTGTACTCCCCGATATGATATCGAAAATCGGCACAACAGGCTGTGCAAAAGCCCCCGGTCTGCCTACAGTCTCACTACCGGGTGGGTTCATATTACCAAAGTTCAGCACTGCCGCCCCTCCATCTTGAACGAAGAAACCATCGTTAAACCCGAAGGAAAAACTACTGCGAAATTCGTCCGTATTGAGCAGATTGACATCGATAACTTTGACGTTAACCACCACCTGACGGCGACGGGCATCCAGTTGGGTTAATAAGGAGGTGGCGATCTGGACTTGTCGGGGTTCGCCGATTAAATTGATAGAATTAAGGCGCTCGTCGGCGGCAATTCTTAAACCAGTTAAAAGTAGGGCAGCTTTTGAGCCTTCTGTGTTTTGGGGTTTCAGGGGCTCTAGGGTGGGAGGAACATCCCGGCGACCGACGACCCGTTGGGTGAGGGGATCGACGATATCCTCGGTTTGGGTAACTAAACGCTGGTATTCTGCCCCTTGGGTGGCGAGGAAAGTGGCGGCGGCGACGGCTTTAACTTGGTTGAGGCGCAGGGTGCGGCTAATCAGATTACGAGCGCCCTGGGGTAATTGCGCCCCGACAAAGATGGTCTTACCCTGACGGTTGGCCTGGAGTCCAGAAACTAACAACACGGCGTTAAAAATGTTTTCCACCGATTCGTTAGTAAATTCCAAGGAAACTGTCTGAGAAGTGGCGTTAGCTTCCCCCTGGGCGCTGGTGAAAACGACGTTATAACCGGCAATGTTAGCAAGGGTCATTAACACTTCTCTAGCGGAAGCTTCCCGCAGTAAAACACGAGGTACGATGATATTGCGATCAAATTTGATCTTTTCGGCACTAGCATCGATATTAGAGATGGCAATATCTCCCACTGGTGGGGCGACGGCCCGGGGTAGGGTGGGAGCGCCGGGGGCTTGAGGTATGCCTTGAATGATAATTTCCGGATTGGGGACAAGGGGCGCACTTTGGGCAAGTAGTTTTTCACTGTCTAAAATGCGATCGCTGATTTCCTTTTCTACGGCCGCGCTGGAAGGGACAAGCTGATTTAGCGATTTTTGTAAAGTTTCTTGACTAAACTCTTGCGAAAATTCAATTTTTGATGTAGCAGATTTTAACTCTGAACCATGGAAGGAAATGGCGGTTTCGGCCAAGACGCTCAGGGGAGCCATCAATAAAAACGAGGCAATTGGGGGGATAAACAGAGCATAACGGGACGGATTCACTTTAACTTCACTCCTCAACGATTACGGGATTCAACGGACAAAAAACGCAATACTCACACCGGATTGAAGACTATTATTGGCGCGGACTGGCGGAGGGTTGACCTTCGGCGGGGGGTTGACCTTCAGGAGGTGGGGGTAGTGCTAACTTGGCTAATTCGGCGGCACTGAGAGGAATAATTACATTGAGAAGAAAAGTCGTGGTCACGGGTCGATCGCCTTGGGGAACGATAGTGGCCTTATTGTTGCCAGTACTAACTACTTTAAACGTCGATCCTTGCTTTTCCATCTGGGTATTGAGACTGTTGAGCAAAATGAGCGGCTGTAATCTTTCTAAATCCCGAATAACCTCTTGAGTGTTAACATAGTTTCCTTGAATCTTGACGTTAAAAGTTTGACGTTTGAGCTTATTATTAACCTCACTACCAAGGGAACCATCGGAGACTACCACCGGTTCTAGTCCTTGGGGTTGAAAACTAACCAGCTTAACATCGCCAGACTTAAAGATATTACTAACATCTAAGAGAATAGTGCTTAAGTCCCTTTCTCTAGCAAAAAGCGAGAGTATTTGCTGTTTCATAGCTTTTTGTTGTTGTAACTGACTCTCGATTTTTTGGAATTCTGAAAATTCGAGACGGCTTTTTTGTTGATCTAGCAGTTGTTGTTTGTCGGCGGCATCGGTTTGCAGTTGCTGCAAGGTATCATAAGCGGGCATCACCCAGTTAAAAAGCAGATAGAGAGAGCCAAGTAAACCTAGCATAGCGGCAGCGATGCCACTATTACGGGGAGTAAAATTTATCCCGAAAGCGATAGGATACTCCTGAAATTCCTCTAATTTCAGCTTCTCAAATTCTTCGTTAAAGGTCATGGTTGAATCGCTCCTTGGCTTTTGAGAGTATTAATCCTAGTGATAACTCCGATCGCTCCATTCCTGACCAGATTGGGCAGTTGTTGAGTGGTGGGAGTATCACTTAATTGGGCGGTGATCACAAATTGAACCACTTGGGGGAAAGTAATATTAATATTTTTATACTGATTGTCCACCTCTACGGGTAAATCGGCCAGGGCAGCACTTTCGATCACCGTTTGCTTACCCTGCAAAAAAGGAGAAGCTTGTAGAGTTAAGAGATAATCATTGACTGCTTCGTAATTACTGGCAAAACCACTGATTTTTAAGCGAGTAGCCGAATTGGGTTGCCCTTGATTGGGGTTCGCGGGAACCTCCACCTGTTGCACACTATTTAACTGCACCCTAGGAGGAGTTTGTTGGCGAATTTCTTGGAGAATGGCTGACCAAGAACTAATCTGATTGAATACACCCACCAGAGCTTGATTTTCTGCTTCTACCGCCTTTAGTTCCCCTCTGATGTCTTCTAGTTTTTTACTTTGGACTTGTACTTGACCTAATTCCCCGTCCAATTGCTGAATTTCGGCCTGAGCTTCGCCAGTTTTCCAACCGACGGCTAAACCGAGTAATCCCGTCAGTGCCAATAATCCGGCCCCAACTCCCACACCGATGAACAGGGGTATTTGTTTACTTCGGTCAATAACGGTGGAAACCTCGAAGTTAGAGGCTGTTTGGTTAAGATGGCGATCTTTAAGAAAATTAACGTCAAGACTATACATAATTTCTGTTTATACCGATACTTTTTTGCTAACATTGATTAAGCTAAGACGTATTTTAATCGCTTATTCTTGGATTAGCCGAATTTCCCCCAATCCCTTTACTTTTGCCTCTTGCCTCGTTTCAACAAGCAATTTGAATTAGGAACAGCTTAACATTTCTGTTAATGGGTTAACAATGCACGCTCAAAGAGTCTTTGAACGAGGGTGTATCTACCAGAGCAAGAAGGAAGAACCCCCGTACTCCCTTAGGATACCTGTCCATCTGTCGCCCATCAATTTCTGATTTAATTACTTTTTTTCCACCCAAATTATCGATTAATTCACCAGTCCGGCTACCTGTCTTTGACCTATAAGCTTCACAACAATTTATAACGGTTTTTTCGTACTCAAATGCCTTAGATCTTAAGAATATTTTAAACTGATACTGTGACCAAGTTAACATCTGTCTAACAGACTTTGATTGGATTTTTCTTCCAGACCTTAAGACCATTTCTGATACTTCAAATGTCGGCAATAAAATCCCATCGAAGTTTTCTACTAAGAATCTAGCTACTTTGTGATGTAGTTCATCAACTAGGTTTCTAATTCTTAATCTTAGTCGGTTACAGGTGTTATGATGGCATTTACAGGTTTTGGCTTTAACTTTAGTGGAACGAAAACTTAAGTCATCTAAATGATAGCACAAACGAAGACTTCTAATCACTTTAAAATGAGCGGTAATGTCTTCACTCATTGACAGTCTTGCCCCTTTGAGAGCCAGTTTCAGATCAGACCTATCCATAATATTATCTTAATACTAAAAGTTTTTCTAGTTAAGGAATCTAACCAAGTAAAAATGATTTTAATTGTCTCATATTTTTTCAGTGCAATTGAATTAGCAACGATAGATATACATTTCAGCCATATAAATAGTCAGTTAGTACACAAGCTAAAAGCAAGCTGTGATTGGGTTATAATTTTTGAAGATATCTATTGTCGATAATATCATCGGGTAATTTTGAGAGGGTGTTCGGTGAGCTCAGTCGAGCCGTTGGCCAGGGTTCTTTTTTTGACTTGATCTCCTTCTTGATAGGAATCTGGTCGAAGAACAGCGGGAGGGTAATTACGATTAGGAACTTTTTCTATATACATGACCTCTATTCTAGCAAATGGAGAGAATTCTTGTCCATTAATAAATGTTACAAATTACATGGCTCCATCAAGAAAAGTTAATGGGTGTATCCATTGATGGATAAAGGTTTTCGGCTATTATAGTAGATATGTATGGGGGAAGTTCAGTAATAAGTCTATGACCAATTGATCTCTAATAACCCCGGTGGTGGCGCAATCTCGATGCGTGCCGCTTTCAGATCCACCAGTGGAACAATTTCTTTGACAAAGGGAACCAGGGCCGTGGCTTTTGAGTCGGAGGAAGGGCTTTTTTTCTTAACAGAGGCGAGATTTGCTTCTAGTTGCACTGCTAAAATGTCATTACCCGCCCACAAAATATCTACTACAACCCCGATTTTTTCTCCTGTCAGGTGATGATAAACCTCCAAGTTTACTAGCTCACTAACATGATATTCATCCGCTTTTAGGCGAGGTTTTTCCAGTTTATTCGCCCATAATTTATATCCGCGCAAAGCTTCGGCCTGTTCCCGATTTTCAACCCCCTCTAACTTGATAACATAAACATTTTTGCCCGGTAGCTCACGTCCCCTGAGCAGCGTAATTTCTCGGATTTCTCCCCCTTGGGTCTCTTGTATTCCCCTAATACCTCGCTTCTGAAAACGTTCGGGAAAATCTGATACCGATAAAACTCGCAATTCTCCCTCCAGTCCCTGGGGTGCTACTATTGTCCCAATTTCTAGCCAATTTTCTTCCATTGTCTCGATATGTTTTGCTATAGCTTTCCCTAGTATATAGCCTTTTTTGTCTCGCTCCTAGATTTTTAAAGTCTTGGTAAGGTAAAATTTTTAGTTGACCTCTACTCCTGACCATTTTTTGACTTTTTACTGGTGGCTTTTGACTGAATTATGACTATTTGGCAAGCGGATTTTTATAAATCTTCATCTTCTTCACCTCTTGAGACAGTCTGGCAATTGCTAATTTTCGATCCTCTCGGTCATCTTATTTATGAAAATTCCTGTCCCCAATCCCAAGCTAATAGCGACTGGTTAACCCAACAGTTAGAGCAAGCTTGTCAAGTCTCCCCCCCAGAAATTATCCAAGTTTTTCGCCCCCAATGCGCCAATTTATTTCTCCTCGCTGGTCAGAATTTACAGATCAAAATTGAGTTAACCCGTCACGTTAACGCTCTGAAAAAACAGCTAGAATTACGGCAAATCCCCATCAATATCGACTCTCCTCCACCGCAACCCCTACCCGACCAATTTTTAGGTCAAGAGTGGCGTTTTGCTCGTTTTCCCGCCGTTGATTTAGTTAACTTTTTTGGCGATCGCAGAATACCGATTCTTTCCCTACCAGAGGCCTTTTCTCCCTTAAAATTAGGTTTAGCCTCCACTCTCATGATCCCCGGCGTGGTTATTACCGGTGGTAAAAAATCTCTGGCGATCGCTAGTTGGTTAGAGGAAATTAACCCGGTATTTATCGATCATATTCCCACAGAAACGGGGCGATCGGGCGGTTTAGTCTTGGAATCGGGTCTAAATGAGCGTTGGATTTTTCTGACCTACGAGGATGAAGAAGTGGCCCGGGCAGCCAATATTTATCAAGCAACCAAAGAGGAAAGCCAAGGTTTGCACTTTCTTCTCATACAACCGGATGATTCTGGTCGCACTTTTACCGGCTTTTGGTTACTGAAGCAGGTTTAACCCCCAAGCTGTCCCCAAGAGGCAAAGAATACCCGCTAAACCCGCTAAAGGTTGGTTATAGATACCTTTAACCCAAACTAACCCAGAATCGCTGTAAGACATCAATTCGGCACTGTCTAGCAAAGCTAATCCCCACACCCAACCGCTATGAAGTCCCCAAGCTAATCCTAAACTACCATGATCGATCGCCCGCGCCCAGACCAGAACCATCCCCATCAGAAATAAACCGGGTAGTTGCGGCAGCGTTTGCTGACGTTCCCAAAGCAAGTGCAGCAGGGCAAAAATTAGGCTAGAAATGGCTCCCGCCACCCCAAAACCGTATTCTTGGCTTAATTGGCTCAAAAAGATGCCCCTAAAGATTAATTCCTCGGTAATACCCACCCAGAGAGCTACTATCAACAGGGGTAAACTCAAGGCAAAAGCACGAGTTAGGTTTTTGGGCTGCCAATGTACCCAGGCCAAAATCCCCTCCAGAAAAAAAATTATCCCTAATCCCACCACTGCCAAGATTAATCCTTTGGTTAGGGAGATAAATAGGGAAAATGACGAAATTAATCCGTAATTATGGAGGCTGCTCCCCTCTATCTTCAATAATCCCCAGATAACTAAGGGAGCCAAGGCGTAAAGAGAGGCCACTAGTGGCAATTTCTGGTCAGGTTTTGTCCCTTGCAGCGGTTGCCATCCCAAACGACTCCCTAAACTAATGGCAATCGGCAGCCAGAGAATTAACCAGGCTAACAGGAAAATAATAATTTTTATTAAGGCAGCCATGTTCATTGTCAATTAGGTGTCAGAGAAGTGGGGTGTGGGGTGTGGGGTGTGGGAAGAATAAACAAAAATAATCTCCTGAATACTAACTCGGAGTCTCCTGTCTCCTAACACCCATAAAACGGCTCTTCGGGACTTGGTATGGTTCGATATGGGGGCATATAATTGATTAGTTCGCTCTAGATCGCAAACAATTGACAAAAATCGCGGTAATGTCTGTCTCTATAAGGGTTTCATTCCTTATAACCCCCATCCATTGCATAACACAAACCGAAGAGCCCATAAAACAAACCCCCTAGGCATAGGACAACTGTGGAACTCTGCTCTGGTAAAGCCTAGCTCCAACAAAAATCCATCCCTAGGGGGTTGCGAAAAAGAAGAAAAAGTGCTTAGAGAAAACCCCTCAAGTTGATAAAAGAGGCGGTCAGGGGTTAGAATTAGGGGTAAGAATCTATATTGTCTTCTTAGTCGGTCTTGTCAAAACTAGCCCTTTTGACTGCCGATTTTTTTTGTCCTTATCCCTACTCCGTAACCTATTTAAGCTTCTACCGGTTCTTCTGATTCCGTTTGTTTGAGGTGGATGTGCTTGTAGCCAAGTTTGATTTCAAACTCATCGCCGGGCTGCAAGTTCATTTGTTCGGTATAGGTGGAACCGATGACGATTTGACCATTTTTATGGACACTAACCCGGAAAGTGGGTTCGCGGCCGCGGCCATCTTTAGTGCCTTCGGGATCGAGAGGAACCCCTTTTGCACCTAAAACAGCATCGTAAAAGTCGGTTAAATTGACCCGAACCTGGCCATCTTTACTTTGAGAGTAGTAACCACAACGTTTTGCCGTTTCGCGACGGGGTAAGTGGGATAACTCTTTGACTTTTTGAAGTAGAGCTTTCCCGGTTAGGGGAGTAGGAGAGATGTCACTCATGGTACTTTTTAATGTTCCTTGATTTTTGACTGACTGTCAATTAAGTTTACACTGACAAATTGATCATACCAAAAATCTTGCCAAAAATGTCTAGAGGGGAATAATAAATTTTTTAAAACTGATGGTTCGGTGATGACAATCGTGCTAAGAAGACCCCAGACTAGGTAGTAAGTATAAACCTTGTGGGGGAGAGGAAATTTTTGGCCAAGACTCTGGCAATTTTTGGTCGGGTGCGGGGAAAACAGGGGGGAGAAAGTGAGGACATAAAACCGTTTAAGCTATACCTAGCAAGGAATTGAGAAACTATACTTGTGGTTGGAGTTGGCAAAAAACTAATGACCCAGAGCAGTAAATCCGGGGGGATTAAACTGTTTTCGAGCGACTTCCCCATCTATCATTAGACCTAGATACCCACCCCTTGGCTCAACCGACCGGGGAAAATCTTAAGGATTAATTACCATTACTAGCTCCCCCTTGGCCCGTTAACATCGATTATCCTGAGTATTAGGAGTCCCTCATCCCCGTGCCGAGTATGGAAGTTTCTTTTAAAATTCTGCGTCAACGACCCAACGACACCCCCTACCTAGAAAATTTTACCCTAGAGGTGGAGGCGGGAAATACAATTCTCGACTGCCTTAATCGCATCAAATGGGAACTTGATGGAACTTTGGCCTTTCGTAAAAATTGCCGCAATACAATTTGTGGCAGCTGTGCGATGAAAATTAACGGTCGTTCGGCCTTGGCTTGTCAAAAAAATATCGCCAGTGAATTAAACCATTGTAGCCAAAAAGATGCCGGAGAAATTCCCGAAATCACGATCGCACCCCTGGGTAATTTACCAATTATCCGGGATTTAATCGTCAATATGCAACCGTTTTGGGACGATTTAGAAAAGGTTGAACCTTATATTAGTAGTCAAGCACGCACCATTCCCGAACGAGAATTTCTGCAAACTCCGGAAGAAAGAGCCAATCTCAATCAGATGGGTAACTGCATTATGTGCGGGGCCTGTTATTCGGAATGTAATGCCAAGCAAGTGAATCCTGATTTTGTCGGTCCCCACGCTTTAGCAAAAGCGCAGCGCACCCTAGCAGATTCCCGCGATGGTAATCAAGAAGGTCGCCTAGAACTTTATAATCAAGGCACCGCCGGGGTTTGGGGGTGTACGCGTTGCTATTTCTGTAATGCGGTTTGTCCCATGGAAGTGGCTCCCATGGATCAAATCGGTAAAATTAAACAGGAAATACTCGCTCGCAAGTCGGACGATAGTAGTCGTCCCATTCGTCACCGGAAAGTTTTAGTGGAATTAGTCAAAGCAGGGGGATGGGTTGATGAACGCAAATTCGGCCTCTATGTGCTGGGCAATTATTGGCGCGATTTACAGGGTTTATTAAGTATTGCCCCCTTGGGATTGCGGATGATTGCTAAGGGTAAATTTCCCACTTCCTTTGAAGCTTCCGAGGGAACTGAGGAAGTGAGAGGTTTAATTACTGCCATTCAAAATTCTTCCTCTTGATCACTCTCGATGGTTAGAGTAATTCTGAGATGATTATGATCTATATTCTATTTGACTGGAGAACCCCTTATCATGTTCGATCGAGATAGTATCCGTGGTTTTTCTGCCCTAATCACCCTTGTGGGAGTCGCTTCTAGTTTGGGTTTTAGCTTCAACGCACCAGCTTTCTCCCAGGCTATCTCTAACAATTTACCGTTACTCTTAGCCCAAAAAAGCGAAAAGGTGCGAGTAGCGGTTTTAGACTTCGATTATAGCGGTCTCAGTAATCCCCAGTGGTTAACATTTTTCAATGGTGGGGCCAGTGGTGTCAGTGATATTCTCGTCAATAAATTGGTGGAAAGTGGTCGCTATACAGTCATTGAGCGCAGTCGCATTGATGCCGTCCTCAGAGAACAAAATTTTGGGGCTTCGGGACGGGTAGATGCCGCTACCGCTGCTCAAATCGGGCAAATTTTGGGGGTAGATGTGGTGATTATCGGTTCGATTACCCAATTCGATTTACAAAAAAAACAATCCGGTGGCTCGTTTATTATTTTTAGCACCGCTAAGACAGAAACCGATGCTTTTGTCAAGTTAAATGTCCGAGCAATTAATACTACCACGGCCGAAATTATTACCACCGCTCAGGGAGATGGTACTGCCAATCAATCCGATGGTTCAACCGTGGTTTTAGGGGTTGGGGGTGGTTCCCAAACCTCCAACGAAGGGAAATTACTCAGTATTGCCACCGATAAGGCAGTGGCGCAGGTGGTGGATAATCTCAATGATAAAGCCGACCAAATCGCCGCTACACCTCGCTCGCTCCCGACTGTCACCGCTTTAGTGGCTGCCGTGGCGGGAAATCAGGTAATTCTCAATAAAGGTACGGGAGAAGGCTATCGTGTCGGTTTACGCATTTCCATCGAAAGGACGACCCAAACGGTCAAGGATCCGCAAACGGGTAAGGTTATCCGTCAGATTACTCAACCGATTGGCACTCTCGAAATTGTCGAAGCTGATGGTCAATCTAGCGTCGGTCGCATCATTACTGGTAATGGTTTCAAAATCGGTGATTTAGCTAAACCCATTCGTTAGTTATGAATTATGAATTGGGGAAGTGGGGAAGTGGGGTGTGGGGAGCGGGGAGATCGGTAAACTTAAAACTCAAATCTGATAACTGATAACTGATAACTGATAACTGATAAGTGAACACTCAGGAAAATTTGAAGTTATGTAAAGGGAACCTGGGGGTCAGGTAAGACAACCGATAAAATTTATGATTGGAATCCCTTGGATATTCCCTAGACCAGAGCGATTAACGAAAACTATCAAAAAATGGTACAAGATCAAAAACCCACGGTGATCATTACTGGGACAACTTCTGGAGTCGGTCTCTACGCCGCTAAATCCCTTGCTCAAAGAGGTTGGTTTGTGGTTATGGCCTGTCGGGATATCCCGAAAATGGAACAGGCTGCCAAGGAATTAAACATTCCCCGGGATAACTACTCTATTGAATTTATCGACCTCGGTTCCCTCGATAGCGTCCGGCGCTTCGTTAAAAATTTCCGGGCCTTGGGCCGCTCTCTAACCGCTTTAGTCTGCAATGCCGCTATCTATCTGCCTTTGCTCAAAGAACCCTTAAGAAGTCCCGACGGTTATGAATTGAGCATGGCCACCAATCATTTAGGTCATTTCCTGCTCTCGAATTTGCTCTTGGAAGATCTAAAAAATTCCCCTTCTCCCGACCGCCGTTTAGTCATTCTCGGCACTGTCACCCATAATCCCGATGAATTAGGCGGTAAAATTCCTCCTCGTCCCGATTTGGGCGATTTGGAAGGGTTTGCCAAGGGTTTCAAAGAGCCGATTACTATGGCCGACGGCAAAAAATTTGAATCGGTCAAAGCCTACAAAGATAGTAAGGTGTGTAATGTTCTCACCATGCGGGAACTGCACAAACGCTATCACGAATCCACCGGAATCACTTTTACTTCCCTCTATCCGGGTTGTGTGGCCGATACACCCCTTTTCCGCAATCATTACCCCTTTTTCCAGCAGTTTTTCCCTTGGTTCCAGAAAAATATCACTGGTGGCTATGTTTCCCAAGAATTAGCTGGGGAAAGAGTGACCATGGTGGTGGCTGACCCCCAATACCGTCAATCTGGTGCTTACTGGAGTTGGGGCAACCGTCAGAAAAAAGAGGGTAAATCTTTTGTACAAAGGGTTTCTCCTCAAGCTCGCGACGAGGAAAGAGGCGAAAAAATGTGGGAATACAGCGCTAAATTAGTCGGATTAGCTTAAATTCCGATTTTGAACCTAAAAAAGGACACAAGTTAACTTGTGTCCTTGTGGAAACGGGGAGCGCTGGGACAGGGAGAAACAGTCCATAACTGGGTTTTTAAAGTTTGATTGGCAGTTAATGATATTATCAAAAACCGATTTGGTATTAGGCTCTCTTGGATTTGGTGGGTAAAATGTATTCTAAGATACATTCCTCCTAGCGAGGGGCTAGACTAACCACAAAGACACAAAGAACACAAAGATTGATCGATCATATTGTAAGTTAAACTTATCACACAGAACCTAGAAGAGCCATTGTCCAATTGACGAAACGCTCGGCAACCCCAAAGATAGCCTGATCTCTATGCTGTTGCCAGATTTTGTTTAGCTTTCCCGTTTTTTGACTAGAATAACAACGCAACCGATCACCAACAATCCTGCTAGGGTTGAGGGTTCGGGTACAGTTTCGACGCTAAAGGCGAGAAATTGAGTAAATTGGAACTGGGTAAAGTTATTGTCGCTGACAAGAATTATTGAGCGCTTGCCGTTCGGTAAATAGGGGCCGAAGGTAATCCCCTCCACGTTATCGATGGGGATATTTAACAAGGTCAAATCGAATAATAGGGTTTTCTGGGCGGCCACGATACCCGAAACCCCATTAATACTGGGAAAGGCACTAATATCGGTGGCCCCCTCCAGGGAAACCTCGTAGATTTTCACAGTATAGCCCGTATTCCCTGGTGTTCCCGTCGTTATGGAGAAAGAACGTTCTAGGGAGAGAAAGCGTTTGCCACTATTATCAAGTGCCAGTAAATCGACGAGTCCGTTGACATCGACTGGGCTTGGAATAGTCGGGGGAAGGGCGATTGGATCGGTATTGTAGAGGAATTGAGCGATCGGCTGTCCATTAGCGAGATCGTACTGCAATATCCGTGAGGGAGAACCGTTCGTTGGCGTCGCAGCCGGCCCATCCTGCACAAGCGCGTTCTCGGAGGCCGTGAACAGGAATCGCTGATCTGGGGTGGTGGTCAGACTTTCTAGAGCCAGATTATTGCGAACCCCGCTCGTGGTGGGAATCGAGTTCGGCGCGGGGATAAACTGGTTTGGAATCGGTAAAGTATCGTTCTGTTGACCGTTGGCCAGCGCGAATCGATTGACAAAGGGATTGAGAATCTGATTGTTAGAGACCTCCCCTTCGGAGGAAATATACAGATTAGAACCCACGAGCGCGATCCCTTCTGGATCGAGACTCAGCGCGGGGAAAGTTTGCCCGTTAGTCTGTAAAAGTGGCGTAACACCGGTAAAGGTAACGCCGCTATTCGTCCCATTAACATTAAATAGCGTCGGATTGATCGTTGCGGTGTAGAAACGCGCCGGGCCGTTCTGAGAGCGATCATCCGAGATGATGTAAAAGTTATTAGCCGCCGGATCGTAGGTAATGCCCGATAATCCCCCGACCGGAACGGAGACACCGTTCACGGTTCCCGCTGGGCCTGAGGGAATAAACCCCGTGGGAACAATCGATTGACCGAGAAATTGTAAATTTAAAGGCGAAGCTTGAACCGACGAGGTAGCGAGGAAACCGACCGTTATGGTTCCGGCGATCCCGATGAAAAAACGAGAGGGGGATTTCATGATTTCTATCCAAAAAAACATTAGAACTCTTGCAAATTAATTATATGTTACAATCATGTGTTAACTAATTTTTTTGGGAAAATTAGTCGCTTAGTAAACTCGTACTAAATAGGAGCCTGAAGTTTAACTTTTAACCCAAAAATATTTAGATATGCTTTAATCTCTTCGGGTCTAATTCCCCGCCGCTCGCAGGGTATAATAGAAAAATGAGTGAATACATCCATAAGAGCCATAATGTAAGTGTTTTGGGTTCTTCGTTACTTGGTATGATTCGATAGGGGGGCATAAATCGACTAAATCCTTATCTGGCAAGAGACTTAATTGATTAGTTTGCTCTAGAGCAAAAACAATTGACAAAAATCGCTAAATGCCTTTCTATATAGGGGTTCCATCCCTTATAACCCCCGTCCATTGCATAACACAAACCGAAGAGCCATAATTACTTGATCGATAAAAATTTTTAAGTCAGAAAATTCAAAAATTGCTGGATGATAAAAGCATTAAACAAATCAATAAAAAATGCCCCCACCAAAGGAACAATAATAAATGCCTGGGGAGAAGCCCCAAAATGTTCCGTCACCGCTGTCATATTGGCAATCGCTGTGGGAGTTGCCCCTAGAGTTAAACCCAAATAACCGGCGCAAACTACTGAAGCATGATAGTTTTTTCCCATTAAGGGAAAGACCAGTAAAACAGTATAAATAATACTGAGTGAGAACTGCACTAATAACAGGATAGCAATCGGTCCGGCCAAATCGATCAATGTCCATAATTGTAAACTCATCAAGGACATAGATAGGAATAAACCGAGACTAACATCAGAAATTAAGGCTAAAGAGGGCGTATTAGCGGGCCAAGGAAAGCGTTTCAACACCAAAGGTACGGTATTAGTCAGGATAATTCCTGCCAATAAACAGGTGACAAAATCCGGTAATTTTAAACCAAGGGGAGTCACCCAGTAGTTAATCTGATTACCTAAACCGATAGTTAAACCAATCACTAAGATTGAATGGAGCATTGTATTGTAATCGATATTGACATTCCTCTGGCTTTGTTTAATTCCCACCGTTAAATCTTGATCTTGATTATTGGCTCGCAGTCGATTTCTCGTAATTAACCATTTAGCCACCGGTCCGCCAATAATTCCCCCTAAAACTAGCCCAAAAGTAGCACTAGCTACACCGATTTCTGATGCTTTGGCGATGCCATAATTATCACGAAAAATAGAAGCCCAAGCAATGGCAGTCCCGTGACCCCCACTCAAAGAAACGGAACCAGCAATCAAACCGATGGGTAAATCTAATCCCATCACTTTTGCCACTCCTAACCCAGCTAAATTTTGTAGAATGAGATAAACCACGGCGGTTATTAATAAAATTAGCAAGGGTTTCCCCCCTTGCAGCAGGGTTTTTAGTTTTGAGGACAGCCCGATAGTAGTAAAAAAAACGATTAACAGGGCATCCCGAACATTAAGGGTAAATTCAATTTGCCATTTAAAAACAGCAAAAAATAGACCGAAAAACAAGGAAGCCAAGACACCACCAGCAACGGCATCAGGAATGTTATAATCTTGCAGAAATTTGATATTTTTGGTTAAATACTTACCGAGATAGAGGACTAGAATAGCCATAATAATTGTCTGGCGTTGGCTAAATTGGTAAATTTCCATTTTCTTAATCTTAGTCCTCCAAGATGGTTCACTTAAGTTTAGTCCTAATTTTCGGTGACAGCCTTATCTTTAAGAAAGCCGCAAGGAAAAAAGGACACAAGTTAACTTGTGTCCTTCCCGAAGCTAAGAACTTAATTTTTATTTAGCGTCGGAGAATTCCGCATCGATGACATCATCGCCACCACCAGCACCACCAGAGGGGCCATTGTCATTATTGCCACCGGGGGGATTGCTAGGGGCTCCTTGCTGATACATACTACTACCGATCGCGTAGAGGGCTTGTTGTAATTCCGGTAGGATGGTTTTGATCTTACCATCATCGTCTTGAGCGATCGCTTCTTTCAGGTCTTTAATCAACCCTTGGGCTTTATTTTTCTCAGATGGAGGAACCTTATCGCCTAACTCTTCCAACTGCTTCTCAGCTTGATAAACCAAGGAATCAGCTTGATTTTTGCGTTCAATGCGTTCACGACGTTCCTTATCCACCGAGGCGTTCGATTCTGCCTCATTAACCATGCGTTCCACTTCATTTTGGGGCAAGGTAGAAGCGCCGGTGATGCTGATCGATTGTTCTTTTCCTGTACCTTTATCCTTAGCGGTGACATTGAGAATACCGTTAGCATCGATGTCGAAAACCACTTCGATTTGAGGCACACCACGAGGAGCGGGAGGGATACCATCGAGTCGGAAAGTTCCCAAACTCTTGTTATCTTTGGCCATTTCCCGTTCCCCTTGCAGGACGTGGATTTCCACGTTAGTTTGTCCATCTACTGCCGTGGAGAAAACTTCCGATTTTTTGGTGGGGATAGTGGTGTTGCGGGTAATAATCCGCGTCATCACACCGCCGAGGGTTTCCACACCCAAAGACAGGGGCGAAACATCAAGCAGAAGAATATCTTTGACTTCACCGGCGAGAACACCACCTTGAATAGCGGCGCCGACGGCTACCACTTCATCGGGGTTAACGCTTTGGTTAGGATCTTTGCCCAGAACTTTTTTAACTAATTCCTGGACGGCGGGAATCCGGGTTGAACCACCGACGAGAACCACTTCATCGAGGGCAGATTTATCGATTTTGGCATCACGGATGGCATTTTCGACGGGAATCCGACAGCGATCAATTAAATCGGCGCAAATTTCTTCAAATTTAGCTCTAGTTAGGGTAGTATCTAGGTGTTTTGGTCCTTCGGCGGTAGCGGTGATGAAGGGCAGGTTAATTTCCGCTTGGGTAACGCTAGAAAGCTCAATTTTGGCTTTTTCTGCCGCTTCTGTGAGACGTTGCAGGGCTTGTTTATCTTGACGGAGATCTATTCCTTCAACTTTTTTGAATTCTCCGGCTAGATAATCAACGATTTTTTTATCGAAGTCATCACCACCGAGATGAGTATCTCCAGAGGTAGCGAGAACTTCAAAGACACCATCACCCACTTCTAGAACCGATACGTCAAAGGTTCCCCCACCCAAGTCAAAAACGAGAATGGTTTCGTTAGCTTTTTTGTCTAATCCGTAGGCAAGAGAGGCGGCGGTGGGTTCGTTGATAATGCGGAGAACTTCAACCCCAGCAATTCTCCCGGCATCTTTGGTGGCTTGACGTTGGGAGTCGTTAAAATAAGCGGGTACGGTGATGACTGCTTGGGTAACGGTTTCGCCGAGGTATTTACTGGCATCTTCCACCAGTTTCCGCAGTACCTGGGCGGAAATTTCTTCGGGGGCGAATTGTTTGCCCTGGGCGGGACAGTCTAATTTAACGTTGCCGTTGCCGTCCTGGAGAGTTTTGTAGGATACTTCTGTGGCTTCGTTGGTAACTTCGTTGAATTTCCGGCCGATGAAGCGTTTGACGGAATAAAAAGTATTTTGCGGGTTCATTACCGCTTGACGTTTGGCGATTTGTCCTACTAGGCGATCGCCACTTTTGGCGTAGGCGACGACTGAGGGCGTGGTTCTAAACCCTTCGGCGTTGGCGATAACGGTGGGTTTACCCCCTTCCATAACCGCGACGCAGGAGTTAGTCGTCCCTAAGTCAATTCCAACTACTTTTCCCATAATCTTTGTGCTGCTCCGATACAAATTATAGTGACTTCTAGAATCGGAACTGTACTCGGTTTTTAGGCGATACCCACCCCTATCAGTTCCTTTGTTATCTCTATAGTGCAAAATAACCCCGCTTTCTCGATAGTGTAGGTATCCGAACCTTTTTGGTAGTATTGCAGTAGTCGGTAAACCTGCGGTGAAAGTCAAAAATTTTCCCAGGGGGCAGTCTGAGCGGGTAATTTAGATAGTCAACAGCTTATCCTCTGTGTTAAAACACGATCGCCGATAACAATTTATCTAATTCATCGCAGAATCTCAATTGCCTTATTGTCTTAGTTGCATCCGCCTTTTATCTGATTATTTCATAAAAACTATGGCTTACGAAACTCTGAAACTTTCCACCCCGACACCGATTTTATCTTGGGCGGGCCATGAATTGGGACCCCAAGAAACCCAAATGGCCAAAAATGTTGCCTCCCTACCTTTTGTTTATAAACACATTTCTTTAATGCCCGATGTTCACTTGGGTAAAGGTGCTTTAGTCGGTTCGGTGATTGCCACCAAAGATGCCGTAATTCCCGCCGCCGTCGGAGTCGATATCGGTTGCGGCATGGCTGCCCTAAAAATGCCTTTTACTGGTGAACAATTGCAGGGAAAACTTAAAAAAATTCGCCTCGATGTAGAGGCGAATATTCCCGTCGGTTTTGCGGAAAATAAAGAAGTGGATCGGGAAGTGACTAAATGGTCAAAATGGGGGGAATTTAAACAGATTCATCGAGGTGTACAAAACCTAGAGAAAAAAGCCCTTAAACAAATGGGTTCTCTGGGGGGTGGTAATCACTTTATCGAAATTTGTTTAGATACAGATAATCAAGTTTGGTTAATGCTCCATTCCGGTTCTAGAGGTATTGGTAATCAACTGGCCCAATGTCATATTGATACTGCCAAAGAGTTAGCCAAACTAGCAGAATGTAAATTACCCGACCTCGATTTGGCCTACTTTGTCGCCGGTACAGAAGAATTTACCGCCTACTGGCATGACCTACAATGGACCCAGGAATATGCCCGTTATAATCGGGAAATTATGATGGCTAGATTTAAACGGATTGTTGAAAAACATCTAGCGGGAGGCAAACCAACTAAACCCCTCTTAGTGGTTAATTGTCATCACAATTATGCCGAAAAAGAAATTCATTTTGGGGAGGAGGTTTATGTCACCCGCAAAGGAGCCGTCCGCGCTAGAGAAACCGATTATGGCATTATCCCCGGTTCCATGGGAGCGCAATCTTATATTGTTAAAGGTAAAGGAGAACATAATAGCTTCTGTTCCTGTTCCCACGGGGCCGGGCGCTTGATGTCGAGAAATCTGGCTAAAAAAACCTTTACTCTTGATGATTTAATCGCCCAAACCCAAGGGGTTGAATGCCGCAAGGATGAGGACGTTATTGATGAGATTCCGGGGGCCTATAAACCGATCCAACAGGTGATGAATCAACAAGCTGATCTAGTGGAAATTGTCGCCACTCTCAAGCAGGTGCTGTGTGTCAAAGGTTAAAAATCATGGCCAGAGCGATCGATTTTTACGGAACCCGAATTTTTACGCGATTTTGGGGACAGATTATCTCTTGATCAGGCCCAGAATCAGTGAGCAGTCTAGGAATTTAGGATCACAGATCCCCTAACATCAATTCCTCGACTAAATCAAAATTAGCTGTCACCGATTGCACATCATCGAGGGATTCTAGGGTGTCGATTAACTTGAATAAAAAACTGGCCTGGTCTCGATCGCTCACTTCTAGGGTATTAGTGGGAATCCAGCGTAATTCTGCTTCTTTGACCTTAAATTCCGCTGCTTGCAGAACCTTATTCAATCTCTCCAGGTTAGACACCTCAGTAAAAACTTCTACCCCTTGACCTTCCTCCTCACTGTCAAAAAACTCGTAGGATTGGGCCTGGCCCTCTAGGGAAGCTTCTAAAAGCTTATCCTCATCAATAGTTCCCTCAAGGCGAATTACCCCCTTATGGTCAAACATCCAGCCCACACAGCCCGTTTCACCTAAATTACCGCCATTTTTGCTAAAAGCCGCCCGCAGATCCGCCGCTGTGCGATTGCGATTATCGGTCAGTGCTTCGATCAGGATCGCCACACCCCCCGGACCATAACCCTCGTAGCGAATTTCCTCAAAAGCTGAGTCATTTTCCCAAGTTCCCGCCCCTTTAGCGATCGCTCTTTCGATATTGTCATTAGGAATACCGGCCGCCTTGGCTTTTTCGATCGCCGTGCGTAGCTGAAAATTGCCCGCCGGATCGGGAACACCGTTACGCGTAGCCACGATAATGGCCCGGGATAACTGGGTGAAAGTTTGCCCTTTTTTGGCATCAACCCGCGCTTTTTGTCGTTTAATATTTGCCCATTTACTATGACCAGCCATATCTATCTAAGATATCCAACATCAAAAATCTAGCAGATCGATCGCCCTTGGTAAATCCGGGGATAATTGTCAACGAGTGCCGGGTAATAGACCTCTTGTGAAAACTAAAAATTGTTGTTAGGGTTAGGAGTCAGTAGCCAGTAGCCAGGAGCCGGTCGTCAGGAGAATTAAGAATGAATAATAATTAAATAAATGGTCTATTTACAGATTTTAGGCAGTTTAATTCTTATTTTTGCCGTTTTTGAACCATCAAAAATTAATTATGCAAGAGGTCTAATGATAATAAATCGTGTTGAGAAACTATAGAGGGGCGGCCAGTTCGAGCATTTGTACTACAATTCCCGATAGGCGGTTTAAATCCAGTACAGCTTATTATAGAAAAGGTTGATTGATCAGGTGGCAATATGGCGCAATTTTCTCGCAAAACTCTACTAATCTTGTTTGCTAGTATATTAGTATTATTATTCTCCTTAGCTCCGGCCCAAGCGCTAAGTTACAATAACCGCAATTTGACCGATAATGACTTTGGGGGGCAGGATTTGCGCGATTCCACCTTCGATCACTCTAATCTGCGCGGTAGTAACTTCAGTCATGCCAATCTGGAAGGAGTACGCTTTTTTTCTGCCAACTTGGAGGGGGCCGACTTTAGCGATGCCAATATGAGAAATGTGGATTTAGAATCGGCCCGTTTAACCAGAGCCAACTTTACCAATGCCGTTCTCGAAGGAGCTTTTGCCACTAACATTTTAATCAAAGGTGCAATTATCGACGGAGCCGATTTTACCGATGCAATTATTCGCTCCGATGTGGAAAAGTATCTTTGTGAGATAGCCACAGGAACTAACCCCATAACTGGCAGAAATACCCGCGATACCCTGTTTTGTCCCTGATATCTAACTATGCTGCTCCTAATCCCCCTGCCATGGCCGATCGAATCTAGAGCCAGATCGGCCATAATTGCTGTAAGCTAGTATTCGATTTTTTAACAAAACCTATAGAATAGACTTTCAAGCCAGTTCGATCGATCAGTCCCCTCTTGGAAAAAGGAAATTGTAACCATCGTGTCCACCAGTACCCTCGGCAATCAAGACAAAGAGCAGCAGTCCAGTAGTTCCCCCGATAGCTTTCTTCAGGGAGTCTCTAGAGTCGCAGGGGGAACCGCTCTCGGCCTGTTGATGGTATCCACGGCCGTGGTGACGGGGGCTGTGGTAGGATTAGCGATCAGTTACCGCAATCTACCCGATGTGAGGATTTTACAGGGCTATGTCCCCACGGAAACCAGTTATATCTATGATGTTAAAGGCAGACCCCTGACCAGCTTACACGGAGAAGCACATCGGGAAGTGGTGGAACTCGATCAAATTTCCCCCAATCTGAAACGCGCCGTGATGGCGATCGAAGATAGCCATTTTTATCACCATCGTGGTATTAATCCTAATAGTATCGGTCGGGCAGTGATCGCTAACTGGAAAAGTGGCGGTGTGGTGGAAGGTGCATCTACCCTTACCATGCAGTTAGTCAAAAATATCTTTCTTTCCCATCAGCGCACCGTTAGCCGTAAATTAGCTGAAGCAGTCCTAGCAATACGAGTAGAACAGGTTTTTAGCAAAAATGACATTCTGGAAATGTACCTCAATAATATCTATTGGGGTCATAATAATTACGGAGTTCAAACCGCCGCTAAAAGTTATTTTAATAAACCCGCCTCCGAGTTAAATTTAGCAGAATCGGCGATGATGGCCGGATTAATCCAAGCACCGGAAGTTTATAGTCCTTTTAATAATTATAAAACCGCCAAGGAAAGACAGGCACTGGTTCTCAGTCGGATGCGTAGCTTAGGTTGGATTACCCCCGCACAGGAAGAGGCCGCTTTAAAGGAACCTCTGAAACTGGGTAAACCCACCGCTTGGCAAGAAAGTAAATTACCCTACGTTACCGATGCAGTGGTGGCAGAATTGCGGCAAAAATTTGGCAAAGAAACCCTAACTAAAGGGGGAATGCGGATTCAAACTACGATCGATCTTGACTTTCAAAACATGGCCGAGTCCACCATTCAACGGGCCTATAATGGCTTGCGTGGTCGCGGTATTCGTACCAAAGACCTACAAATTTCTCTAGTTGCGGTGGATCCCCGCACCCATTTCGTCAAGGCGCTCGTCGGTGGCGTTGATTACAATAAAAGTCAATTAAACCGGGCCATTCAATCCCGTCGTCAACCGGGGTCAGCTTTTAAACCTTTCGTCTATTATACTGCCTTCGCTAGTGGTCGTTTTACCCCCGAAACCGTGGTTAATGATGCTCCCGTCCGTTTTCGCGAGGCCGGCGGCTTCTATAGCCCAAAAAACTACGGTGGCGGCTTTTCTGGTCCGGTTTCCCTGCGTAGCGCTCTGATGCAGTCTCTGAATATTCCCGCAGTTATTCTCGGTCGTCGTGTCGGGTTGAATAAAGTCATTGAAGTCTGTCGTCTGCTGGGTTTCGAGAGTCCTTTAATTGCCGTGACCTCTTTACCTTTGGGATCCGTGGATGTGACTCCTCTGGAAATGGCGGGAGCTTACGCTACTTTTGCCAGTAATGGCTGGCATTCTGAGCCGACCTTTATCATGCGTGTTACCGATAGCCGGGGTAACGTCATGCTCGATAATACACCCAAACCGAAGCTAGTTTTAGACCCCTGGGCCACCGCTTCCCTCAATTCTGTCCTACAGGGAGTTATTCAAGGAGGAACAGCAACTTCGGCCCAAATCGGTCGTCCGGCAGCGGGAAAAACCGGTACTACCGATAACGAGAAAAATGTCTGGTTTGTCGGTTATGTTCCCCAATTAGCCACGGCGGTGTGGATTGGAGATGACCAAAATCGCACTTTAGGTAAAGGTATCACCGGTGGTGGTTTTGCCGCTCCCATTTGGCGCGATTTTATGGCACAAGCGCTTAAAAATGAACGAGTAGAATATTTTCCCTCTCCCTCCAAATTCCGCAAACCAACAGTTAAGTAGATGGTTAATCTAATTGGTTTGATCGTAATTTATCGATCGAGTAAAGGTGGCTATGTTAAAAATGAAACCCACGCTTTGAGCCTTCAGGTTTCCTACGATTAATAGGTAAGTTACCATGAGTACCATCCAAGTTCAAATTCCCGACTCATTACAGAAAAGTTTAGATGATCTAGCGGCTCGTGATGGAATTTCGATCGATCAATTTATCTCTACTGCGATCGCTGAGAAACTTTCAGCGTTGATGACAGAAAATTACCTATACTTTAGACGTTCATAATCTGAGATTTATTAAACTTCTGAAATCGTAGAGTCAGCAAGGAATCCAGTTCTTTTTTATGTTTCAGATGGGCATCATTCAGACATTCATAAAT
>NZ_SFBO01000134.1:0-27037 GCF_007095705.1 Microcystis sp. Msp_OC_L_20101000_S702 | reverse complement strand
CATCATCAAGTAAGAGAGCGAGCGAAATGTATACTCTTAAGTTTTCAGGGAACCACGATAGAAGAATTGAGCGGAATATTTGGAGTTACGAGAAAGACCATCTATAATTGGTTGACGGCTTGGGAAGATAGAAAACTAATAGACCTCTCCATAATATAATCTCAAGACTAAAAGTCTTTCTAGTCAAGAAATCTACTCGAATAAAAATGGCTCTACGGAATCTGTCATGCAAAACTATTAACAACTCATGCTTGTAAAGCTTGTACAGCAAGGCTTTGAGTTTTTGTTAGATTGATATTTATCAACTTTATAGCATTGCTGGACAGAGAGGGAGCTTGGGGAATTTTCTACAGTGTAAGTTCGGAAGAACCATAAAAATTATTTTAATTGCCTCATATTTTTTCAGTAAAATTGAATTAGCAACGATAGATATACATTACAACTATCGAACTGTTTAGCTAGTACATAAACCAAAAGCGAGCTGTGACTGGGTTATAATTTTTGGAGATGTCTAGTCAGTTCAGTTACCATAGTTGAGAGTGGGAGTAACAAGTTGCTTCTCTAGTCTAGATGGTAATTTATTAATACGCAAGTCCCTAAAATCAAATATTGTTGGGTTTTCTTGCCTCAACCCAACCGACAAGATCGGCGTACTGCTACGCAGTGCCTTCGGCATCGCACTGTTTATTGAGAATGAACGGGGGAACCCTGAAATTTTCGGCTTAGTTGGCGGCAAGCTGCCGCCAACTCATTCCTCTAGACCGAAATCCACTGGTTTGTATTTTTATCCCATTTGGCCACAAGGTAAGATTTGCCAATAACACGAGTTGTATCCACACCATCATAGAATCCATTTACACGGCAAGACCATTCCCCGCCAGTGGTCGTGTAGTACGTCATCGTAGCCTTAAAAGGGCAACCATCAACTTTACCTTGAAAGTAATAATACACGATACGGGTCATGGTATATGCTGGACAAATCAAGGGAATGCTCACAACTTGTTCATCGATATTGCTCCATTTCTGATTATAGCCAGATTCAACGCTCACTTGCCATGAGGATGAGGCTTCGGCTTCACCAATTCCTGACACTCCCGCCTTTACCTTGAATGATTGTCCAAATGTAAACCCTCCCTTGACGAACCACTCTCCGCCTTTTTCTATGCGAGTTGTTTTTTGGACAAAACCCTCATGAGAATCTGTACTAGAAGGGTTTGGTATCGTAAGATCATAAGAATACTTCTGCTCTGCTGGAGGTATCTTTTTAAGATCGTACTCTATTTCAGTTAAGAAGCTTTTCTCGACATTTGCTAGCATTAAGAATCCTAAACAATCAATATCGTGAGCTGCTCGACCAATAACACCAAGAATAACACCGCCCCCCGGATTCATCTTGTATTCAGTTTTTAGTTTCCATTTTGTCATTTTTGGAAAAAAGTCTTGACCTTTAGATGTCCGAATTCTGAACGCGCCGCAACGAGTTCCTTCACCATTTCCCCAGATGGACAACCCAGTGACAGTTTCCCCACTTGCATAATCTATTGTTATACCGCCGCAGTACTTTTCTGCCATTTGCCCGTGAACAACACTGTTACCGTCAGAAAACGTAATTCGGATTCCACGTAATGTCCACGTACCAGCCCACGCTTCAATCCCAGACACAGCAATGCCCTGACCATACTCCGCCTCCTCAAACCAATAACCGCCACCCCCGCCAATGAGGTAATAAGCATAGTCGCCGGTATGCTTGGCTAAGATGTCTCCTTCAACTCCTTTACCCAAGGCTTTTTCAGTTGTTCCTGCTATGGCTTCTAGTTTTGCCTTTTGCTGATCTTCGAATGATTTCCCTTCATCTATTGCCGCAGCCATTTCTGGGGTTGGCTCTTGATCTGGCTCAGGTTCCCTTTCCTCATTCCACTTAGATAAATCTATCTTTTCCATGTCCATTTGTTCAACCTTCCTTGATTTTGAATTATTTGGGGTTAAAAGTGATTTGTTTAATCACCTTTGATACCAGAATAAGTTTTATTTGGGGTAATGGCAATCTCTAAAGTTAATACTTTTCTAATAGGTTTTTTTGAGCAGAATATTAACTTTTATATTAGATTTATATTAGATTTATATTAAATTTAAGGGGTCACTTTATGGTGTGACTACCTCATCCCTGAAAGTAGAACTAATGAATTAATCGGGCGACTAAAATCATCAAAACCCTTTTACCCTCTGACTTGTAGCGGTTTTAGGGGATGAAAAGAAGGCAGCAAAAAAGCGATCGCAATTCTTGAAAACAGACAGCGATCGCCTAACTTTTAACTATCACAAGCAACATTATTGGAGGGCTGATAATTCTTCCCGAAGAATACGGCGTAAATCGGACTGAGTGAGCGATCGCTCAGAAGGAGATTGGATATATTGTTTTAAAGCCTCATTAATTAGGGTTTGATAACCCATTCCTGCGGTTTCAGCCTGTTCTCGAAAATAAGCTAGAATCTCATCATCTAGATAAATGGTAATGCGTGTTTTTCCCTGAGAGGAAATGAGCGCCCCTCGTTTTCCTTTAGAAAAATCATATTCCTTTCTCATAAGTTTTTCTCTCTTGTTTTGCAGCACGACGAGCGGAAATCAAGGGAATGACTTCACCCCGCAAAGTATCGCAGGAATCGCCTTACCTTCCCACTTAGAGGGGTATTCAGGGGGAATGACAACTGTGCCATGATGAAGAATCATTTTAAATTCAATCGCTTCCATTCGTTAAGTTTAATAAAGTGTTGTATCAAGTTTAACCCAATCAATCCATGGAGTTTTAGGGGATGAAAAAAAAGCAGCAAAAAAGCGATCGCTTTTTCCCAATCAAATATAATTTAGGTAGAAAATTGCCGAAAACCCTCTATGCTCAACGGGTACAAAATTATTGATGCTGATTCCCATGTCATTGAACCCCCCGCAATGTGGGGACAATACCTAGAACCTAAATTTAGGGAATTTGCTCCTTCTGCTGACATGAAAATCAAAGGAGAACCGATTAGTCAAAAAATCTCCCCACAAGTCCAAGCAGAAGGGAATAAGCAGATGAGGCAAGCTCATCCCCATGCTTATCTCAATCGCTATAATCCGGAATCCCATGTTCAAGCAATGACACAAATGGGGGTAGATAGGGCTTTTATTTATCCTACCTATGGACTGTGGTTATTTGCCATTGATAGCCTACCCGCCGAAGTGATGGGGGCTTTTGTCCGTGCCTATAATAGATGGTTATTAGAAGAATATTGTAGCTATGACCCGGCCAGACTGAAAGGAGTCGCTGCAGTCAATCAACATGATCCCGAAGACATGGTAAAAGAGCTACACCGCATGGCAAACTTGGGCTGGAAGGCGGTTTTTTTGCGCCCTAACCCCGTTAAAGGCAGAATTTTGAGCGATCCAGCCTATGAACCCTTTTGGACGGCCTGCGAGGATTTGGACATGGCTGTAGGAATTCATGAAGGCACTCATAGCCGCTTACCTACCACTGGTGCAGAGCGGTTTAATAGTCGGTTTGCGCTTCATGCTTGTTCTCACCCGATGGAACAAATGATGGCACTGTTAGCCTTAATTGAAGGGGGGGTTTTAGAACGTCATCGGAGGCTGAGGGTGGCGTTTCTAGAGTCAGGGTGTGGTTGGCTTCCCTATTGGTTATGGAAGCTTGACGAAGAGTATAAAAATTTACATTGGGAAGTCCAAGATCGGGTAAAATTACTACCATCGGAGTATTTCTGCCGTCAGTGTTACATTGCAGGGGAACCCTCTGAACCTTGTTTGGCTCAGGTCATTAATTTTATCGGTTCTGATAACTTAATCTTCGGGTCTGATTATCCTCACATGGATCATCAGGCTGATGGGGTAAAAAAAGTCATAGGACTTGAAGACAACTTATCTCGGGAGATAGTTAAAAAAATCGTTTGGGAAAATCCTCAGCGATTTTATGGTTTAGCCTCTTAACAAAATTTTTTTACGTAGTTTAGCCATCATTTAGCGTCTCTATTGTTTCAACAAATCTTCAAATCAAAGGAGTTTCTGCTCATGATTACATCTCAAAGTCTCAAGCAATTACACAGCTTTGTTGTTAGTACAGATACCAATAAAGCTTCCCGTGCGTCAGATTCAGATGGGGTAAAGACTACACAGAACTATTATAATCGAATTGTAAAACAGTGCAAAAAATTGGCTCAACTCGTAGCTATTTCTTGGCTAGAACATGAAAATTCCGAATAAATACGGCGGATATTTCTCCACTTTAAGAACAATGATTTTCAACGCCAAAGTCCGACCTATATAGATATGGTAGATTTGCTAACAGGAAAAAAAGGAGATTTGTTAGAACCTTGGTTTCCCGATAATAGTTTTGGAGCAATTTTTGATCAGGAAGAAATCGACTATTTTCTCCTCCAAGTCAAATGGGATACCTTTGAAGGAAGTCTCCAAGAAATTCCTCAACCTTCTCTAGAACAAAAAGGGCCTTTCTTTATTATGACATTGCCCTATCCTCCCAAACCCAGTGCCGAGAATGTTAATTTAGATGATGTCCCGCGTGCATGGTTAACAAGCAAGGTAGATGTGAACAACCCAAACGAAATAGTTAGCGATCCCTTTCCACCGGTTCCTTATCTTCCAACAACTTGTAGCTAATTAAATACCTAAGACCTAGCCTAGCCATAGAATAAGTGTTAAACTTTAAACATGGGTTTATCCTATGGCTTACTGGGTTAAAATATTATGGTGACTAACTATCAGATCCTTGAAAAAATATATGAAAGTAACAAAACCTTAGTTTATCGAGGAACTACACAGCCAGATAATCAACCTACTATTCTAAAAATTCTTAAAGAAAATTATCCAAGTGTTTCAGACCTTACACGCTACAAACAGGAATATGAAATTACTTCCTCTTTGAAGGTAGATAATACCATTAAGTCCTATGATTTACAAAGACATGAGAATAGTTTAGTCATGTTTTTGGAAGATTTTGGTGGGCAGTCTTTAGATTTATTATTATCTCAATGTCAATTAAGTCCAGAAGAATTTTTAATCATTGCCATTCAGATAACAGAGGGATTAGCGGCCATTCATAACGCTAATATTATTCACAAAGATATTAATCCATCTAACATTGTTTATGATCGGCAAACTCAAAAACTTAAAATTATTGATTTTGGAATTGCTACTCATTTATCTCAAGAAATTCAAACCTTTTGTTCTCCCTATCAATTAGAAGGAACATTAGCTTATATTGCCCCAGAACAAACCGGAAGAATGAATCGAAAACTCGATTATCGTAGTGATTTTTATAGTCTGGGGGTAACTTTTTATGAACTTTTAACTAATAAACTTCCATTTGCAACAACTGACCCGATGGAGTTAGTTCATTGCCATATCGCACAACGTCCCTTACCCCCTCATGAAATCACCTCAGATATTCCCTTAGCAATTTCTAATATAGTTATCAAATTATTAGCGAAAACGCCAGAAGAAAGATATCAAAGTGCTTGGGGAATCAAAGCAGATTTAGAAACCTGCTTGAACCAGTTACAGTCTCAAGGAAAAATATTGCCCTTTTCTCTCGGGAAAATGGATATTTTTGAAAAGTTTCAGATTCCCCAAAAACTTTATGGTCGAGAACAAGAAATTACTCAACTGTTGACAACATTTGAGCGAGTTATTCAGGGAACAAAAGAAATAATTCTCATTTCTGGTTATTCAGGCATTGGCAAGACTGCTTTAGTCAATGAAATTCACAAACCGATTACAGAACAAAAAGGCCAGTTTATTCGGGGTAAATTTGAGCAATTACAGGGAGATATACCTTATTCAGCCATTGCTAAAGCTTTTCAAGACTTAATATATACAGTTTTGAGTGAACCGGAAGTTATCCTACAAAACTGGAAAACAAAATTGTTAAAAGCTTTAGATGGTAATGGACAAATTATTATTGATATAATCCCCGAAGTTGCCAAAATCATTGGACAACAGCATCCCGTTGAAACACTTAGTAAAACTGAAAATCAAAATCGATTTCATAGAGTCTTTAAAAGATTTATGAATGTCTTTTTAACAAAAGAGCATCCATTAGTTATTTTTATTGATGATTTACAATGGGCAGATTTACCTTCTTTGAATTTAATTGAACAATTAATTTCAGATACAGATATTCAATATTGTCTCTTGATAGGGGCTTATCGAGATAATGAAGTCAGTTCAACTCATCCACTAAGACGGACTTTAGAAAAAATTCAGCAAGCAAAAGTCACAATTAACCCAATTATCCTTAAACCCCTAAAAATAAATCATGTTAATCAATTAATTTCTGATACCATGATTTGTTCAACAGAATTGACAAAACCTTTAGCTAAATTAATTTTCAAAAAAACAAATGGAAATCCTTTTTTCCTCAGTCAACTTCTCTATTCCTTATACCAAGAAAAGTTATTAAGACTTAACATCGGTCAATCTTTTTTAAACTCAGAAGATAATCCCCAAGGTTATTGGCAATGGGATATAAAACAAATTGAAAAGGTCTCCCTCACCGATAATGTCATTGAATTGATGGTCAATAAAATCAAAAAAATAGATTATCAAACTCAACAGGTTATCAAATTAGCTGCTTGTATTGGCCATGAATTTAACTTAAAAATTCTGGCTCTGCTCAACCAGAAATATCAAATTCTCACGGCTAGAGAATTACAGTCTGCCCTTGATATGGGTTTGATTATTCCCCTAGACAATAACTATAAAGTTCCTTTGCTGTTAGATTTAGAAGAATTATCAAACAACCAGGCTGAAAATTCTTTATCTGTCTGTTATAAATTTTTACATGATCGAGTACAACAAGCTTCTTATTCTCTTATCTCCGAGGAAGAAAAAAGAGAAGTTCATCTAGAGATTGGCCGTCTCCTCCTCAAAAATATTCAAGAAGATGATTTACACAATCACCTTTTTGATATTGTTAATCACTTTCATAAAGGTGCTAATTTAATCACTAAACAATCAGAAAAAAATGAGTTAGCTAAATTAAATCTTCAAGCAGCGAAAAAAGCAAAAGCTTCAACCGCTTATGGAGTTGCCTTAAGATTTTTAGAAGAAAGTTTAGCGTTGTTAGGGAATAATAGCTGGAAAAATCAATATCAGTTAACTTTAGAAATTCAGATAGAATTGTTAGAAACTCTCTACCAGAATACACAGTGGGAGCGCATGAAAGAGCTATCTACAGATGTTTTAGAAAAAGTGACTAACATTCTTGATAGAGTCAAAATTTATGAACTAGAAATCTTGTCCTATTACGCTCAATTTCAGCCAGATATAGCTATTAAGGTCGCACTTATTGCTTTAGAACAATTGGGAATCAAGATTGACCAAAATCAAAAATGTGTGACTGAGAGAAAAATCAAAAATAAAATTAAGCAACAAACCAAATCCTTGAAATTACTATTACAAGATAAAAAAGTTGAAGACTTAGTTGACTTACCGAAAATGACCGATCCTTATAAGCTTGCTGCTATTTCAGTAATGCAAAAGGTTACAACTGCTCTAGCGACAACAAATTTTGCATTATTTGTTGAAGTTGTATTAATTCAGCTTAATTTTTGCCTTAATTATAACAATCCTCCTCAGGCCGCCGCTACTTATAGTCTCTACGGAGTGCTTTTATGTGGAATTATAGAAGACTTGGATTTTGGTTATCAGTTTGGCCAACTATCTATGGCACTCTTAGAACGAGATAATATTACTAAAATAGAGCCTTTTATTATTCATGAGTATTGTGGCTGTATTATGTATTGGAAAGAGCATATTAATCAAAAAATAATCTTAGAACAATTACTGAATAGTTTACAAAAACTTGTCAATGTGGGGAATAATGAATATGTTTCTTATCTGGCTTTAGATTATTGCTTAATTAAATTTTTCGGAGGATGTAATTTAGAAGAATTAGACCAAGATTATAACAAATATAGCCAATTAATTCAATCTCTCAACCTTGAGTATTCTCGTAACTATATAGAAATATGCAGCAATATGGTTGTTAATCTGATCTGTATTGATCAACCTAAATATTTTATTTTAATTGGTCAATCCCAAGATCAAGAAGTACAGTATATAGAAGATTTTATCCAAAATAATTATCAATGGTTGTTGTTTATTTACTATTTTGGCAAAATGTTTATTAATTATTTTTTAAAAGATTATGTCGAGGCTTTTAATAATAGTCAGTATGCAGATAAGTATGTGATGGCGATTGTCGGATATATCTGCAAACCACACCATATTTTTTTCTTCTCCCTTTCTCATCTTGCCTATTATCCTAGTTGTAATAGAGACCAACAAAAAGAATTATTAAAACAAATTAATAGAAATTTAAACCACCTGAAGAATTATGCTAGTCACTGTCCTGAAAACTTTCAACATAAATATGATCTAGTCGAAGCAGAAAAGGCCAGAGTCTTAGGTCAAAACTGGAAAGCTCAAGAATTTTATGAAAAAGCCATTCAAGGAGCAAAAAAATATGAATTTATGCATGAAGAGGCTTTAGCTTATGAACGTGCCTCTGAATTTTATTTTACTTTAGGTAGAGAAGAAATTGCTAAACTATATCTCAGAAATGCTTATCATTGTTACATTCGTTGGGGTGCAAAGGCCAAAGTTAAACAATTAGAAGAAGAATACCCTCAATATTTATTAGGCATCAGCAATCAAAACAAATCTAAAGGACTGAGTACCACTATTTCAACTACTGGTAATGATGGAGCAGTTCTTGATTTAACCACTATTCTTAAAGCCTCGCAAGCGATTTCTGGAGAAATTAAACTAGAAAATCTCCTAACAAATTTAATGAAAATTGTCATTGAAAATGCAGGAGCGCAGAAAAGTTGTCTGATTTTAGAACAGGAAGGAAATTGGGTCATTGAAGCTCAAGGAACAATTGATCAAGAAACGCTTAATATCTTACAGCCGATTCCCATAGAATCTATCGACCATGATAACTCAATTCCTATCTTACCCACCAGTATTATTTACTATGTGGCTCGGACAAAAGAAACTATCGTTTTAAATGATGCCACTTCATCAGGTCAATTTACCAACGATTCTTACATTATTGCTAAAAAAACTAAATCCATTCTTTGTACTCCTTTACTCAATCAAGGTCAATTAAAAGGAATTGTTTATTTAGAAAATAATTTAACAACAGGCGCATTTACCTCAGAAAGAGTTGAACTATTAAATATTCTAGCAGCTCAAGCTGCTATCTCTATTGATAACTCAAGACTCTATCAAACCTTAGAACAAAGAGTAGAAGAACGGACAAAAGAACTCACAAATACTTTAGAGGTACTGAAAGCAACCCAAGCAGAACTTATCTTTGAAAATGACCTACTTAAAAGTGCTGAACAACCTCCCAAATTTGTCTATCAAGTGGGGGGCAGTTTACCTATGGATGCACCGAATTATGTGGTTCGACAAGCCGATCGCAATCTTTATAAAGCTCTCAAACAAGGTCTATTTTGCTATGTTTTAAATGCACGTCAAATGGGAAAATCTAGCTTAATGGTACGGATGATGAGCCAATTACAAAAGGAGGGAATTAGATGTGCAGTAATTGACTTAACTCGGCTAGGAACAGACAATATTACCCCCGAACAATGGTATAAAGGATTAGCCGTTGATCTGCTTCGCAGTTTTGGATTAATCAAAGAATTGAAAACTTTTAAAGCTTGGTGGAGTGAACAATTAGACCTGCCTCCTGTACAACGATTAGGAGAATTTATAGAAAATTTTCTTCTAGTTAATAACGATTTTAATCAGCGGCAATCTAGACAATCGACTGTTATATTTATTGATGAAATTGATAGCATTTTAGGGTTAAAATTTGATGTCTCTGACTTTTTTGCTTTAATTCGTTCTTTTTATAAGCCAGAGAGCGATTCAACCTCAATTTCAAGAGCTAACTTTTGCCTTTTTTGGTGCTACCACACCTTCAGCTTTAATTACTGACCCCCAGAAAACACCTTTTAATATTGGTAACGCTATTGAATTAGCAAGTTTTAAAGAACACGAAGCCCAACCTTTATTATATGGGTTAACAGAAAAATTCAGTAATCTTCAGACAATGCTTAAACAAGTCTTAAGCTGGACGGGAGGGCAACCTTTCTTAACTCAAAAACTCTGTCAACTGATGCGGGATAGTGAGCAACCAATCCCCTCTAATCAAGAAGAACAATGGTTGGCCAACTTAGTAGCAGAAAAAATTATTCAAGATTGGGAGATGCAGGATCAACCCGAACATTTAAAAACCATTCAAGATCGCCTTCTTCAAAGTCCAAACCGACCCCAGTTATTAACCTTGTATCGACAAATCCTGCATCAAGAAGCAATACAGATTGATAACAATCCCTATTTACCTGAGTTATTTTTATCTGGATTAGTGGTAAAGCGTCACGGGAAAATGGACGTTCATAATCGGATTTATCAGACGATATTTAATAATGATTGGCTTGAGCGATCGCTATCTTAAAACCATGGTTCAAAAATTTATTTATACTGAACCAGTATATTGACTTATAAAGTATTTTTGATACAACTGACAACTGACAATTGCTTTATTTTCTCTGAGTTTAATTAAACCCATACTATTAAGTTTATAAGCAATAATTGGATCGACTATCATTGGTTGATTCCCTTGACAAATCTGTTGAAAAACATCGGCAAGTTCGGGTTGTTTTTGTAAAGTGACCCAGTGAAGCTGTAAATGAGAGGAATAAATCCCCGTTAATGTAGTTGCTGATTTGATTAAATCTGGCATCGTGATTCGCTCTTGGCTAAGATGATAAATCGCTAAATGAATCAAGGCAGGATGTCCCCCCACTAAGTCGATCAACTGTTGAATTTCGTTGATTGCTAATTCATTTAATTGATATTTTTTTGCCAATTCTGCCACTTGTTCTTGATCAAAACCCTGTAACTCTATGGGTAATCCCACATTAAAAGGAGACTGTTCTAATCGCAGAGAAACATAAGATTCTGTGGATTGAACAATAATTAAACGTAATTTCTGCCACAGGGGAGATCGCTTAGATTCTTCATAACAATCTCTGATTAAAGGTAAAAAATCTTCCGCTACTTTCGGATGTTCAAAGACTCGATGCACTTCATCTAAAGCTAATATCAGTGGCTGTTTTATCTCTCGTAAAATATACTCTTCAAAATAAATTGTCCAACTCATTTTAATTCCTATATCTTCATCCCAATAATCATCTAATTTGGCTTCTAAATTCAACTGCCGAGCGCAATTACGGCAAATCCAGCGTAAGAACTTGTTAAAATTTGCGATGACGTCTCGGTCTGCTTTTTGTAAATCTAACCTAACAATTCGATAATCTAATTCTTGTTGACAAGCCTCTAAAATTGTTAATAATAAAGACGTTTTTTCCCATTTGTTAGGAGCTTTAATGCGTACTAACGCCCCAGAGCGGTCGATTTCCTCGATAATTTTTGCTTCAAGGTTTGTTTGTTTCAGATAGTAAGGGGAATTATAGAGAACAGGAGCATCGGGGTATTCTGTCCGCTCATTTTTGGGATATTCCCTACTGTGATACTGAGGCGATTTAGAGTTGGTAAAATGAGATTGTAGTCTAGATAAAAAATTTTTTTTATTGATCGTTTCTCCGATCAGTTGCGAGACTCTATAATAGAGTCCTGGGGCAACTACATTGGCAAGATAGCTGCTACTATAACCATTTTCTTGGGCAATTTCTTGATAGTTCTTTTTCTGCCAAAGTCCTCGCAATAATAATTGTTCTGTGTCATTGAGACAGCGATTCTCAAGCTTGAGCAGTTGCCCATTAAGAATCTCTTGGATTTCCTCGAATTTCATTATTTTTGTCTAAGGTAAGAAGATTTGATGGAATAGATTATTTGATTTTTCAGTTCCGTTGCAGCCGGAAACATTGAATCTTGAAATAACGGCAGCGATTCAAACTGGAATTGGTATATTTGACAGACAAGCTGACGAGAACCAGTAACCGACAAAATTGTGCGATGGCAACCCTGAGAGGGATTAATTTCCCCCCTTGCTAGGAAATTATAGCATTTCTTGTCAAGGTCAATTACACGGCAGCAATTATCTCTTGATCATTTCTATCAAAACCCCTAAGTCTTCCGCGTCTAACTCCTTGATAATCCTATTAAGAATTAATTCGGAAAAATCCTCACAGGAGTTGACTAGACAGGGTTTTAGCAATCAGATGTACTGCATTTAAACTGCTTATTCGCAATTTAAATGCAGTGGATGCTCCCAATCTTGCCAACAACTCTGAACAGTTACTGTTCATCCTTCAATACACTTGCTCCCAAAGCTTTTAGGGTTTCTTGTAGCATTTCAGCGCGAGAGATATTACCCTGATCTTTCAATAATTGTAGGCCTTTTTGCCAAATCTCGATCGCCTCATTATAACTACCGAAAACTATATAAGCCACCCCTAGATTTTGGTAAATAGTGGGATTATCGGGGTTTAACTTGAGAGCTTTTTTATAAGCTTTAATCGATTCTGGTAGCCGGTGCAGTTGTTTGAGAACCAGTCCTAAATTATAGTAACCATCGGCATAGCTAGGATCAATTTCTACGGTTTTCTCAAAGACAGATAAGGCAGCTTCGTATTTTTCTGCTTCGTACAATAACCCACCTAAATTATTATAAGCACCCAGTTTTAATTTATCTAAAATTGGCTGCTTAATCGCTTTAACAAAATGATCGCCTGATTGCTTAAATTCCTCCACTGAATAATAATAATTAGCGAGATGATAATATAACTCGTATAAAATATGTGGATTAGAGCCATGGCATTTTAAACCATGTTTGAGCAGCTTAAAACCCTCTTTATCCCTGCCAATCTTCAGATATAACCCTCCCAATTTACTACACACATAGGGATCGTGGGGATGTTGTTGATAAAAACCCTCCATCGCTTTTCTTGCCCGTTCAAACTTATCTAGGCTGGCTATTTTATCGACGGTGTAACCGTAGTGAAAGATCGCAATTTCTGGCAGTTCAACTATTTTCCAACCCGGTTCTTTTTTTAATAAAATAGCCACATTATCATCAATAATTGAGTGATAGGGACGGGTAAAAGTGACTTGAGGATGTCGGCGAAATAGCCGCGAAATTAGAGAATAGGGTGATTGTATGGCTCCGATTTCATGGCGGATTAAATTAATAACTAAATTTTCCTCTTTTTCCATAGCCCGACGCATTTTCGGTACGATAGCAGGATTTAATTCCTCATCGGCATCAAGAACTAAAATCCAATCGCCAGTAACATATTTTAAAGCCTCATTTCTGGCCTCGGAAAAATTCCCCCGCCAATCGTAGCTAGGAACTATAGCACCGTAACTTTTAGCAATAGCAATCGTATCATCGGTCGAACCCGTATCCATAACGATCATCTCATCCACCACCTCTTTAACGCTATCCAAACAGCGCCGGAGATTTTCGGCTTCATTTTTGACAATCATGCAGAGACTAAGTTTAGGCATAACTTTATCAACTCTAGCGGTTAATCTTGAGCGATAGCAGCTGATCAATAACCCACTGATTACCACTCATCGATTATTAATTATCTTCCGAGTCTATCTTAAACCGTTCTACCGAAGAAAGCAGCTCCCGGGAGATACTCACCAATTTTTGCAAAGAACCCGCCACCTGTTGAGATTCTTGGGAAGTTTCCTGAGCGGTTAACTCCACCGACTGCATAACTTGGGCGACATTGAGGGAATTTTCCCGTTGTTTGACCGTATCGGCGGTAATCGATCGCACCAGCGTATCGATGCGGTTAGAAACTTGGATAATATCTTCTAGGGACTTCTTGGCCTGTTCCGAGCGCTCGGTGACATCGATAACCTGTTGAATCCCTTCCTCCATTGCCATCATTACCGAACCCGTTTCCGATTGAATCTGTAAAACGATCTGTTCAATTTCCTTAAGAGATTTAGCCGATCTATAGGCTAACTGACGTACCTCATCGGCCACCACCGCAAAACCGCGGCCTGCATCTCCTGCTCGCGCCGCTTGAATCGAGGCATTAAGAGCCAATAAATTGGTTCGCGAGGCAATCTGAGAGACTACTGCGACAATTTTCGAGATTTCCTGGGAAGCTTCTGCCAAACGCTTGACTTTTCGCGCCGTTTCTGATACCGTGTCGCGGATTTGCAGAATTCCCGCCACGGTTCTTTCCACGGAATCGCCCCCCTTGAGAGCGGTGATCGAGGAAGTGCGGGCGACTTCTTCGGCTTCTCTGGCGTTTTCTGCCACCCTTTGAATTGAGTCGGTCATCATCTGTACCGAATTAAGGGTGACGGCCAACTCCTCCGCCATCCGCAGGGCATCGCTAGACTGATTGCGGGCGAAAGATTCACTATTGGTACTGGCTTGATTCACCTGTTTTGCCGCTTTTTTCACCTGTCGGACAATTTCGCGCAGGTTTTGGATCGTCAAATTAAAAGCATCGGCCACCGCCCCTAAAACATCGGCACTTACCTCCGCTTCCACTGTCAGATCCCCCCGAGCCGCTCCTTCCACATCATCGAGAAGTCGAATTACTTGCCTTTGTAGATTTTTCCGTTCCCGTTCCGTTTCGGCGGCGCGGCCTTGGGCCAAGGTGGTGATAGTTGCCACCACCTGGGCCATCTGATTGAAACGATTGGCCAGTTGACCAAATTCATCTTCCGAGTAGATCGTCGCTTTAGCGTTAAAATTGCCTTCCGAAAGATGATCGAATTGGCTTTGCAAATCGTCGAGACTGCGCTTAATTTGACTAATTAGCAACTGTAAACCTAGCCAAGTTAGGGCAAAGGTTCCCAATCCAGTTAATAACATCATTGCTGGTTTCGGTTGACTCCAAGGAGAAAGGCTGGCTGGTGCTGGTGGTATTGGGGCTGGTTTGGGGGCAACTTTTGCAGAAAGCCAAGAGGTGGTGCTAACGGCAAAAATTAACACCACTGGGGTAATACCCGCTAAAGCCGCTAAAATTAGTTGCTTTTTGCCCAAAGAAGCATTGACAAAAAAGGCTAATTTGCCCGGATTGACTTCCACCACTGGCCCGAGCAGGCGCTCGGAAACAGGGCCAAGATGACTATCTCTTTTGTCATCGGGGATTTCTAGACGAGAAGGATGAAAACTAGGCTCTCCCACAGCAGAACTGGCATTAAGGCTCGCCCTGGGTTCGGGGACAAAACCAGCAGTTAAAGCTTCCTCTCCCGAACCGGTAAATAGCTCCGATTCCCCCAGTTCTTCGCCTATATCCGTCAGACGCAGTTGGGAAAAACCGTCTAAATCCTCATCATTGAGTTTTAGTTCTCTAAAATCTCTGGCTTCGTCCTCCTCGTATCTTTTTTGAGTCACTCTGCCCTGATTAAGGTCAGTTTTCGCCGCTTGTCGGCGGGGCAGTTCCGGGTCAATGGCAAAAGTGCTTGTTTCTGGGGCATCGGCATAGGATAACTCCTGATCTCGACCGGTGACGGGATTTTCCCGCCAGTCAGCCGTAAAAGTGGCTTCTCCCGTTGATCCTAACCCACCGCCCCACCCTTCCTGCAGCGGGTCAATCTCCGCTGCTTCCAAAAAGGGGAAAGGGGGTTCTCCATCCGCAGAATCCCCGGACCACTGGGAACCGTGAGAGCCTGAACCAGCCAGGATAAGGGAACTAAAGGCGGTTGCCTCGGATTCCCCAAAATCATCGCCATAGGAATCAACTGTACCCGCCGTAGGCTCTCCGAAATCCTCGTCATTGAAAAGACCACTATCCCAGTCCACTACCTCCTGTTGTCGCTCGATAGCAGCCGCTTGCGACCCCCCGGACAAAGAATTGCTGAAACCTTGACTGGGATCGAAACCTGCCTCGCTGTAGGCAATGCTTTCCGCAGCGGCGATCATAAAATCTCCATTCTCGGCTTCAAAACGCAATTGCTGAATCTGATCGAGACCCCGTCGAGCATAATCTACCAGCTCAAAGAAATTGGCAGAATTTTTGGCCAATTCCAGCACTTTTTCGTAACGTCCCTCGGCCAAGCTGTATTGTTGTAGTCCGACATAAATGTGTCCCTGTAAAAGGATGACGTTGGCATCATCGGGATGCCTGCTGATCATTTCTTTGACAATGACGGCGGCATCCTCAAGGTTGCCCTGGCAATAGGCGGTGTTCGCCTTGCCATAGAGTTTCGCATATTCTTTCCCTGACGGCATTTGTCCCTCCCCTAGTAAAGATAAAGTGGTGAAGTAGTTAGTAGTTTCAAGAAATAATTACTATAAATTCTATTCTGCTATTTTTTTGAGGTTTTAAGCCGCCCAACGGCTAGAACGGAGTATGCCCAGATGATCGAGTAGTCTTAAGGTTTTTTTTGATTCTTGGCCCAGAATCCACTCTCCCCGCACATAGGGGGCGATCTGATCGGGAATACTGACGACACTACCTAGTTTATCTGGGTCGAGCCATTTCATATCTCCCAAACGTTGCACCGCTAAACCGAGGATCGTTTCCTGTTCTTCAATCACAATTACAGGGATTTCGGCTCGATCGGTGTTTAAGGGGCTGCTATCCCCCAAAAATTGCCCGATATCCGCCACCCAGATCACTTGACCCCGAAGATTGATCGTGCCGAGAAGCAAGGGTGAAGCATTGGGAATGGGGGTAATGCGATCGACTGGTTGCTGCATCACCTCGCGAATACCCACGGAACTAAGGGCAAACTCGTCCTGAGAGGGTAGATAAAATCGCAAGTACAGTTCACCGACGGGAGTTTCTAATTCCTGAGTGTCGGGGGCGGTATTTTGAGCGTCACCAGTAAAAAAATCGGTATCGTTAAGCATTTGTTTTGTTCTCCTGTAAGTAGGGTTTGCTGAAAAAGTTTGTTGGTGGGGTTAGTAGCCGGTCGTCAGTAGCCGGTCGTTTCAGGCTTTGTTGCCCTCTTTTTTTGTACCAGCTTATGTACTATAAAAAGGATAATGCAAGGTTTTTGAATGTCCCAATCCTATATTCTTGTACTAACATCGGATTTTAACAGGTCAAAAGCCTTATTTTAAAAGGGTTTTACCATTATTCAGCAAGCCTTAAGTAATATTTGGGGCGGCGTTTTTAGCTATCTCGACCTATACCATGACTAGACTGTCCCTGGTGAAGGCGATTTTATCGGCGCAGCAGTTGTTTAACGATGCAAATGAACTCAATCGGTTCAAAGGGTTTGACAATGTAGGCATCGGCTCCGATTTTCGGTTCTTCCGAACTTACACTGTAGAAAATTCCTCAAGCTCCCTCTCTGCACAGCAAGGCTCTAAAGTTGATAAATATCAATCTAACAAAAACTCAAAGCCTTAGTGTACAAGCTTTACAAGCATGAGTTGTTGATAGTTTTACATGACAGGTTCGGTAGAACCCGATTTTCATGCCCTCTCAACCAGCAGTCATAACTCATTTTCGCTCAAAGGTTTGCTTAAATAATCGGTTGCCTCCACCATTTTGGCTTTTACCCTTGCCAGTGGCCCCCCCTTGACTGGTTAAACCGTCGAGTTTTGGTAGGGCGATATCCCAGAGAATGAGAGCAGCTTCGATCACTATAGCCTGAGCGAGAGCTTCTTAGGGAAAAGATCCCAGGAATAGTTGGAATTTTCTAAAATACTCTCGACTTTTTCACCAATACTAAGATCGTCATCAATAGTTCTCCGGTTCTTTGTCCTAGTTCAATCAATTGTAAAATACTGGGAATGTCAATCTCATTGAAGCTTCCTTGCCTAATTTCTCGGAATCTCCCCCACTAGACGCTATTTCTTTTAGTCTAGAATAACCTAGAGCAGTTATCTTAATGGTGAGGTACGAAGTCTCTGGTCTTGGGCAATACTGGAAGAGGAGGTGTTAGTCTGGAGATGATGCCAAGTCTCGTCATACTTCATCTTGAGAAGAAACGCTGTCTTCCTTGCTCTTGTCACTAATAATAAATCTGATAAGCTAATTATGTAAGATATTTTTCAGTAAGCTTTGCTGCATTTAAACTAGCTTTGGCAATTTTCAGTACAAAAGGTCTAGCTTTCTATCCTTGCCTCTCGCTCTCACGCCGTCTTAAACGATAATTTAGATGTGTGGTCAGCTTATTCAAACTGCAGCCAGAGGTAAAAGGGGTCAGAAAACATCAGCCGATTTATGAGATTGACTGCCAAATTTTTTGAGACTAGGTCAGTAAATTGGTGCTTAAAAATCTTCAAAAATTTAAAATTTTCCAGTGGGTAAGAGGAAAAATTGAGGACAAATGTATGTCTCAAAAAGAAAAACTTGAATAATAGAAATTAAAAATTTTTTGGCAGCCGATCGGTACACTGAAACTATAGACAGGCCGCTCCTAGCCTCGATCACCAACTCTCTCTAAAACCAATTACAAAAACTTTCATCACACAGGAAGACTAATCGTGCTATACCTTGCAGAAGTAAAAAAACAGACTAGAGGTTTTATCAGTGGTTACAAAACCGAATTGAAACTATTGGCCTGTCAGCATAAAGATCAGACGTGGAGTGCCATAGCGGGAAACGATATTTTAACCTGCGACGAAACTAACTCCATAGGAGAAGGTGCGCTTCTCTTGGTGAATTTGAGCGATAATCGTCAACTGCAAGGAAAACCGGAATTAGCGGGAGCGGAGATCGTGCGACAACTGCAAAAGATTTCCCGTTTGATCGAACGCAATAAGGAAGATCAAGAGAAAATCGCTCAGTGGAAACAATCCCTCACCTATCAAAGCGAGATTCTCAACCGCCAGAAAATGGAAATGGAGGAAAGAATTGAGCAAATTGAGCGCATAGAAGTAGAATTCGATTATTTAGAGGGCAAAAAACAAGAACTGGAAAACCTAAAACAACAATTGATAGAGCAACAGCGACACCTGGAAGAAGAACAAATAAATTTCAACTCCTTCCCCAATCTTTCCCCAGAACAACAACAATTTATTCGCTCTCTAGCGGAGAGTTTAGCCAATAATCACGATCTGGGTAATTCTCCCTCACAAATTCTCTATTCAACTCTTGAATCTGTGCAGGGACAACAGACAATTTTAAATAGTTGTTGGCAAAGTTTAGAGGAGCAGAAAAAAGCTGTAGAAAATCGCCAGGTCGTCAACGAACAAATGCTCAATCATCTCAAACAAAGAGCCAGGGAATTAAAGACAAGTCGCAGTGTTTTGGAAACAGCGAAAATACAACTACAAATACAAGAAACTGTTCTGAGTCAAAAACAGGAATTATTCGATCACCTTAACCTCACCCTACAAACCACTGATTCTACTCGACAAATGCTCCTTCGTCTCGCCCAAGCAGCAGACCTAGATTTTGATGGTAAAATCGATCTAGAAGCTCTTGAAAAAATGCCTTTAGAAAAATTGGAGAGCTTAGTTAACAATTTACAAACAGACCTCGATCGCTTGGAAATTTTTGTCAACGACCAAGAGGAAGAATTAACTCTCCAATCTCAAACCGTGGAAGAATTAGAGGCAAGAATGGCCACAATAGATGAATCCCAGCGAGCTAATTTAGAGGCGGAATTAGCCGAGGAACAGGAGAGAAAAGGAATGCTGGCAGAAACTTTGTTCGGACAAAGACGGAATCTTCGGGAAAGGCAAGCTATTTGCTCTCAACATCTGAAAATTCTGCAACGCAGACAGGGAATTTTATCCCCAGAAGATGCCCAAAAATGTAGCTTTGAACCAGTGTTAATTCTCCTGGAGGATAGTTATCAAAATAATCTCCAAGAAAGTCAACGTTTAGCCGCAGAAATCAAGGAGCTACAAGAGGATTTACAAAAAAACAGAGATACTATTGATGAGCAATGCTCGGATTTAGAGCAAAAAACTCGTGAATTTGAAGAACAGGAGCGACAATGGCGCGATGCTAATCTGGCATTAGTGCGTTTAAAAACTCAGATGCAACAGTACGAAACTTTTCTGCAACCCGTGCAGGATCATCTCGATCAAATCCATCAAAAACTAGAAAATATCTCCCATTGGTTTATACCTATGGAATCTAATGTTATTGAATATCATTAAGCTATTAACAGTTAGGCTTAATTAGGGTTTCTGAACAAATAATACAGGGTAATTCAGAAAAAGATTTCTCCCTTCTTGCCGATAACTTTTATAGCTTTTTATCTATGGATAAAATAATTTAGATCAATTTAACTCTAGGTTAGATGTGATATAGACTAGGACTAGTAATTTATACTCAGATAGCTATGAGACAATCCGATCGAGAAATAATGATTTTAGCGGCTGTGGCCTCCCTCTTAGCGGTGGTGGCGGAAGTAGCGATCGCTTTTTAGATAAAAAAAACTGATTTATGGGGTTAAATTCTGCCAAAATTGACAATCAATGCCGAGCAAAGATATCGATAGAATGCTCGTAACAGGGGCGGCAATTGCGATCGCCTCGTTCAGGGAAATTAAAGCATGAGTTTTAGTGTAACGGGCCAGGTAAAAAGAATCGAAATAGGCACGGGAACTTGGGCATTAATTGCCGATAACGGTCAAACCTACGAATTAATGGAACCGCCCGCCGAATTAATCCAAACAAAGGCAAAAGTGACAGTTATAGGTCAAATTCGCTCGGATGTGATGACTCTGGCCATGATCGGTCCAATTTTACAAGTGACCTCCTTTCAATCCCTGCCATGAAGCCGCAAAATACCGTTTAAAAACGGGCAAAAACCGCTTTTTAAGCCTGTAATCTCGAAAAATTGCCGTAATTGTCCCTCAGCTATACGAGAAAGAAAAATTGTCAAGAAGACCCTAATGGTTGATTTTTTCGAGAATAATCGGGAAATTTTGAATAATCATACTACAATAGACAGCAACTTTGTCTTAGGAACATCGGAATCACCTAAACCGATCTATCTGATTGGTTTAACTCGTAGTTACCTAAGTTGGCGTGAGGAGTGGACTGAATGAATTTGCGCGATAATGCTTTAACGATTCTGCAAGAAACGAGTCGAACTTTTTATATTCCCATAAGTCGTTTACCGGATCGTCTGCTCGAGGCAGTAGCCTCAGCTTATCTCTGTATGAGGGCGATCGATGAAGTAGAAGACCATCCAGACCTAGATAACTTCAGTAAAGCCCAGATATTAAGACAAATTAGCCTGAATTTACAAGCAGGTACCCAAAATTCTACCAAAGAGGATTTTACTTTTGGCTTAGTCCATCGGGAGATTTTGCCGGAAGTCACCCTGAGAATTGGCGAATGGGCAATGTTAGCACCGGATTCGATCGCCCCCCGGGTTTGGGATGCCACGGCGGCCATGGCCGATCGCATGGCCTACTGGGCTGGGAATAACTGGGATATTCGCACAGAAGTGCAATTAGATCAATATACCTTTAGTGTGGCCGGTGCCGTGGGTTTATTGCTGTCTGACCTCTGGAATTGGTACGACGGCACTCAAACTAATCGCAGTTATGCCATCGGTTTTGGTCGGGGTTTACAAGCGGTTAATATTGCCCGCAACCATGGCGAGGATCTGCGCCGGGGGGTAAGTTTTCTGCCCCAGGGTTGGACAATTAGTGATATTCATAATTATGCCCGTCGTAATCTGAAATTAGCCGATTATTACACTCAATCGCTGCCCCAAGGGCCAGCACTCGATTTTTGTAAGATTCCCCTCGCTTTAGCCCATGGCACTCTCGAAGTCCTAGCGTTAGGTAAGGAAAAACTCAGCCGCAGCGATGTCATCGCTTTGGTACAACAAATTACCCGTTAGAGGAAATCACAATTAAAATTGCCCACGATCGCTCTTCCAAAGTCAGGAATCACAAGCGTGGGCAAAAAACCGGTGAAGTTCAGTAACTTAGAACAAACCGAGAGTTAAAGATATATCGATGGGGAAAGTGGCACCAATACCTAACCAAATCGTGACCACAGTACCAAATAGGAAGATAGCGGTAGCGACGGGACGACGGAAGGGATTTTGGAATTTATTGACGCTTTCAATAAAAGGAACTAACATCAAGCCTAGGGGAACGCCAGCCATGCAAGCGATACCTAGGAGTTTGTTAGGAAGAATGCGGAGAATTTGGAAAACGGGATAAAGATACCACTCTGGCAGAATTTCTAGGGGAGTAGCGAAAGGATCGGCAGGTTCACCGATCATGGTGGGATCCATAATCGCTAAACCGGTGCAGAGTCCGATCGTACCAAAGATAACCACCGGGAAGACATAGAGCAGATCGTTAGGCCAAGCGGGTTCACCGTAGTAGTTGTGACCCATCCCTTTAGCCAACTTAGCGCGCAGAGCGGGATCGCTGAGATCGGGCTTTTTTAATGTGGACATGGATAATGTCTCCTAAAAATGATTTCGGATCGACAGAGATATTTTTCTGAATTATAGAGGCCCAGAAATGCCTTGTTTACGGATCATCAAGAAATGTAGCAACATGAAGACCGCGATCGACCAGGGTAGTACAAAAGTATGTAAGCTGTAGAAACGGGTTAAAGTTGCTTGACCGACGCTTTCGCTACCGCGCATCAGGGTGACGAGTTGATCACCGACGACGGGAATAGCAGCAGGTACACCGGAAACAATTTTAACCGCCCAGTAACCCACCTGATCCCAGGGTAAGGAGTAACCGGTGACACCGAAGCTAACGGTGATTACGGCCAGGACAACCCCAGTTACCCAGGTTAATTCGCGAGGTTTTTTGAATCCACCGGTCAGGTAAACGCGGAAAACGTGCAGGATCATCATTAAGACCATCATACTGGCGGACCAGCGATGGATAGAACGAATTAACCAGCCAAAGTTAACTTCGTTCATGATGTACTGTACGGAGGAGAGGGCCTCTGCTACGGTGGGTTTGTAGTAGAAGGTCATGGCGAAACCAGTGGCAAACTGGATCACGAAGCACACAAGGGTGATGCCACCCAGACAGTAGAAGATATTGACGTGAGGGGGAACGTATTTGGTGCTGATATCATCAGCGATCCCTTGAATTTCTAAGCGTTCCTCAAACCATTGATAGGCTTTAGAATCCGTTACTTGTTTGGTAAACATCGCGTAACCAGTAAGAAAAATGAAAGATTTAATGTGTGACCTTTAAAAAATGTAACACAGTTTTCAGGTCTAATTCTCGCTCCGGTCAGGTTTCTCCACCGGTGGGGATCGATTGGCGATCGCTAGGGACGAAAAACGGCTAACTTCCTAAAATTTCCCTTAAAATGTCTCCTAGACTACAAAAAATCAGGCCAATTGTCCGACACTGGGAATAGGTAAGGTATGAAATGAGGTCAGCGTGCTATTAAATACCTACGATCCCGAAGGCTTCTACGACGAACTATTCTTAGATGATGGTCAACCTCGTCCCCACTCGTCCCCTTTAATCAAATGGTTGCAGAATCTGCCACCCCTAGAACTTCAACAACACCGGGAAACGGCTCAGTCGGCCCTGTTTGAATTGGGGGTGACTTTCAATGTCTATAGCGACAATCAAGGGGTGGAAAAAATCTTTCCTTTTGATATTATTCCCCGAATTGTCTCGGCTGAGGACTGGGATTATTTAGAAAGAGGACTGAAACAACGCATCAAAGCTCTCAATCTTTTTCTCTCCGATATCTACAATGACCAGTTAATCATTAAAGATGGTATTATTCCCCCCGAATTAATCGCCTCGGCGACGGGATTTCTGAAACCCTGTGTGGGACTGAAACCCGCCGGAGGTATCTGGTGTCACATCACGGGAACCGATTTAGTCCGCGATAAAGATGGTCAATGGTACGTTTTAGAGGATAATTTGCGGGTTCCTTCCGGTATTTCTTATGTCCTCGAAAATCGTCGGGTAATGAAAAGCACTTTCCCCGATATTTTCCAGACAATGAATGTTAAACCGGTGGATGATTATCCTTCCCATCTGTTGGAAACTCTCCTTAATTTAGCCCCAGCCCAATTACCTAATCCCACCGTGGTGGTTTTAACCCCCGGAACCTATAATTCTGCCTACTTTGAACATTCTTTTATTGCCCAACAAATGGGGGTAGAATTAGTGGAAGGGCGTGATTTAGTTGTCTTTGATGGTTATCTACAAATGAAAACCACCAAGGGATTAAGACGGGTAGATGTGGTCTATCGTCGCCTCGATGATGACTTTTTAGATCCGGCGGTTTTTCGTCCCGATTCGATGTTAGGTGTACCCGGATTATTAAAAGTTTTCCAGGAAGGTCGCGTCGCTTTAGCTAATGCCCCGGGTACGGGAGTCGCCGATGATAAGGTTATTTATGCTTTTGTCCCCGATATGATTCGTTATTATCTGGGAGAAGAAGCGATTTTAAATAACGTTCCTACCTATCTTTGTTGGCGAGAAAAGGACTTAGATTATGTCTTAAATAATCTCGATAAATTAGTTGTGAAAGCCGCTAATGAGTCGGGAGGTTATGGGATGTTAGTCGGTTCTCAAGCTACCCCCGAACAAAGGGCAGAATTCGCCCCACGCATTGCTGCTAATCCCCGCAATTATATCGCTCAACCGGTGTTAAGTCTTTCTAGGGTTCCCACTTTAATTGACACGGAAGTTGAAGGTCGTCATGTGGATTTACGTCCCTATATTCTCCATCGTGGCGATGAAATTTATGTGCATCCAGGGGGGTTAACTCGCGTGGCTTTGAAAAAGGGTTCTTTAGTGGTTAATTCTTCTCAAGGTGGTGGCAGTAAAGACACTTGGGTTTTAACCAAGTAATCAGGACAATAATCAAAATTTTGGTGGGTTACTAACCCACCCTACCCTTTTCTTTTTCCTTTTCACTTTTTCCCAGTTAATTATGCTTAGTAGAGTTGCTGATTCAATTTATTGGTTAAATCGCTATATTGAACGGGCAGAAAATGTCGCCCGGTTTATGGATGTTAATCTTAATTTAATGTTAGATGTACCTACCAGCGTTTTGCAACAGTGGGAACCTTTGGTTTTAACCACGGGAGATTTAGAACAATTCAAGAAACGTTACGGCACAGCCACCGCAGAAAATGTGATCAATTTCTTGACATTTGACACGGAATATAGTAACTCAATTATCTCTTGTTTGCGCTGGGCCAGAGAAAATGCTCGGTCAGTTCGCGAGATTATTTCTTCGGAAATGTGGGAACAGGTTAATGGTTTTTTCTTGATGGTAAAAGACGCTTCCTCTTACCATCCTCAAACTACTTTACCGAACTTTTTTACCCAAGTTAAATTAGCTAGTCACCGTTTTGCGGGGGTAATGGATGCAACGATGACTCATAATGAAGGTTGGCATTTTGGCGTTATGGGAAGATTACAGGAACGCGCCGATAAAACCGCCAGAATTCTTGATGTTAAATACTATTATCTCTTGCCTTCCGCCCAATGGGTAGGAACTTCTCTAGACCAAATTCAATGGATTGCTTTACTGCGGTCGGTGAGTGCCTACGAAATGTATCGTAAATGTCAACGACGGATTACTCCTAGTGACGTGGCCGAATTTTTAATTCTTAATCGAGAATTTCCTCGCTCAATTCACTTTTGTCTGCGGGAATTAGACCACTGTTTACATCAAGTTACCGGTACTCCTGTAGGAACTTGGGGCAATTCAGTAGAAAGAAGTTTAGGGCGACTTTGTGCCGAAATGAGTTATCTAACTATCGAGGATGTTATTGAAATGGGATTGCATGAATTCCTCGACCATATTCAAAAAAGAGTTAATGATGTGGGAATAAAAATGACAGAAACTTTCTTTGTTTTTAATCCCGAACTTGCCTCACCTCTGCCAGTAAATAACTTTCAATATCAATCCCAATTAACAACTTAATGCGTTATCACATTCGGCATCAAACCAACTATTTCTATAATCAACCCGTGATTTTATCGCCTCATCTGCTGCGCTTGCGGCCAAAATCCGATGGTGGGCAAACTTTGCGAGAGTTCACGCTCAAAATTAACCCAGAACCTTTAACAATAACTAATATTATCGACCTCGATGGCAATTCTTGTTTACAAATTTGGTTTAATCAACCGACGGAAGAATTATTGATTGATGTGGTAAGTGAAGTGGAAACCCATGGGGTTAATCCTTTTCAGTATTTGTTGGAACCTTGGGCGACCTGTTTACCCTTTGATTATCCTATTTCTCTCCACAGTCAATTACAACCCTACAGACAATTCTATGGGTTAAATAATGACCCTGATATGGCAGCATTAGCCCAAGAAATTATGCAGGAAACTGAGGGACAGGTGCTATCTTTCCTGTTTAATCTTAATGACAAAATTTACCGCAATTGTCAGCAAATTATTCGTCTTACTGGAGAACCCTATCTACCCGGAAACACTTGGAAAAATAAGCAGGGTTCCTGTCGCGATTTTGTGGTTTTATTTATGGATGTGTGTCGCTGTGTGGGATTAGCTTCCCGTTTTGTCAGTGGCTATCAAGAAGGAGATTTAGACCAAGAAGAAAGACATTTACACGCTTGGGTAGAGGTGTATTTGCCGGGGGGCGGCTGGAAAGGCTATGATCCTAGCCATGGATTAGCGGTGAGTGACCGTCATATTAGCCTCGTTTCTAGTCCAATTCCCCGTTATTGCGCGCCGGTAGAGGGAAATGCTCGACCTGTTAGTCTCGGTCATCAAGTGATAGAATCTCAGCTATCATCGACAATTGCGCTCGATTTGTTATCTTGAGGGTGATTGTTTATGGCTAAAGGATTTGGCACAGCAACAAGGCGAAAAGTTTTGGGAGCGGGGCATAAATCCCCGTTACAAAAACGGCCGACCGCCTCCTGCCTTCGTTAAGAAGCCGCCGCCCTCGCCTTCTTGGGAATCTTGGCGAAACTACAGCTATCTTACCCAAAAGAAAGTCTGCCGCCATCGTTCAGGGGGTTGACGAATTGACATCCTCGCCGCCCTAAAAGTGCGGCGATTCCTAAACCTCACGATTTAAGTTTCTGCTTCCACCACCGTCGCATACCACAGTTAAAAAACCATGTACTGTCTTACACAGAGTCCA
>NZ_SFBO01000133.1:0-61102 GCF_007095705.1 Microcystis sp. Msp_OC_L_20101000_S702 | reverse complement strand
GTCCATTAAGAAATGTTACAAATTACATGGGTACATCAAGAAAAGTTAAGGGGCGTATCCATTGATGGATAAGGGTTTTCGGCTATTATAGTATATATGTATGGGGGAAGTTCAGGAATTCAGCCAGCCCTAACTAAAATCTTCACTAGCGACGGGAGTATAACGAAAAAAGAGGACTGGTTAGTCCTCTTAACAAGATTAGTTTTCGCTAAATGTTAAACACAGAATGATTGCCGGGCCTAGTAGGCTAGACCCATGCTGCGGGTGGTTTCTGCTCCGAGATAAACCCGAATGCTTAAGAAATCCGTCGGACAAGCGGTTTCGCAACGCTTACAACCAATACAGTCTTCCGTGCGGGGAGAGGAGGCAATCTGGGCAGCTTTACAGCCATCCCAGGGGACCATTTCCAGCACGTCGAGGGGACAAGCCCGAACGCATTGGGTGCAACCGATACAGGTATCGTAAATTTTAACGCTATGAGACATTGAATTATGACTCCTTACCGAGTGTTCTCCATGTTAAATTTCGGGTTTATCGGTTAGTTTACCTTACAGCGATCTGTTCATCGCTCGATCGGTGACATAACTTTAAACTCTGTAACACTTGGGGCCAAATTGCGATCGCTAGTCGCATCTCGGCTAATCCTAAAATAGCCTTAAAGAATTGCTTGCCAAGGTTACGGGGGGAACCGAAAAAGGTAATCTGGATCGCAAGATAATTTATTTCGTTTGCCAGTATGACAGAAATAGCGATCGAATCGATCCTACAGGAAAATCGGCTGTTTCCTCCCAGTGCCGAATTTGCTCAGAATGCCACCATTAAAAGCCTTGAAGAATACCAGCAACTCTACGCCAAAGCCAAGGCCGATCCCCCAGCTTTTTGGGCCCAATTAGCCGAAAAAGAACTACATTGGTTTGAAAAATGGTCAGAGGTTCTTGACTGGCAGCCCCCCTTTGCTAAATGGTTCGTCAACGGCAAGATTAATATTTGTTACAACTGTATTGACAGACATCTCACCACCTGGAGACGTAATAAAGCCGCCATCATCTGGGAAGGAGAACCGGGGGACAGCCGCACCATTACCTACGAGCAGTTACACCGAGAAGTGTGTCAATTTGCCAACGCTTTAAAGGAATTAGGCGTTAAAAAAGGCGATGTGGTCGGAATTTATCTGCCAATGATTCCCGAAGCGGCCATCGCCATGTTAGCCTGTGCCAGAATTGGTGCGCCCCACAGTGTCGTTTTTGGGGGATTTAGTGCCGATGCTTTGCGCGATCGTCTTAATGATGCGGCCGCTAAGGTGGTAATCACTGCCGATGGTGGTTTCCGCAAGGATAAAGTCGTTGCTCTCAAGGAACAGGTGGATCTGGCCCTAGCCGATAATAGCGCCCCCAGTGTGGAAAAAGTTCTCGTTGTCCAGCGCAGCAAGGAACCCATCAATATGGTTGCCGATCGCGATTACTGGTGGCATGATCTACAAAAACAGGTATCTGCTAACTGTCCGGCCGAACCCATGGATAGCGAAGATATGTTATTTATCCTCTATACCAGTGGTTCCACCGGCAAACCGAAAGGAGTCGTCCACACCACCGGCGGTTATAATCTCTACACCCATGTCACCAGCAAATGGATTTTTGACCTGAAAGATACCGATGTTTACTGGTGTACTGCCGATGTGGGTTGGATTACCGGCCATAGTTATATCGTTTACGGACCGCTTTCCAATGGTGCCACCACGGTAATGTATGAAGGGGTTCCCCGTCCCTCTAATTTAGGCTGTTTTTGGGATGTAATCGAGAAATATCGGGTTAATATCTTTTATACTGCCCCCACTGCTATCCGCGCTTTTATCAAAATGGGTGAAGATATCCCCAATAGCCGGGATTTATCCTCTTTGCGCTTACTGGGAACTGTGGGAGAACCGATTAACCCAGAAGCGTGGATGTGGTATCACCGGGTTATCGGTAAGGAAAAATGTCCGATTGTTGATACTTGGTGGCAAACGGAAACCGGGGGGATTATGATTACTCCCTTACCCGGGGCAATTGCCACCAAACCGGGGTCAGCAACCCTACCTTTTCCCGGTATTATCGCCGCAGTGGTGGACTTAGAGGGCAATCCCACCCACGCGAATGAGGGGGGTTATCTGGTGGTCAAATATCCCTGGCCCGGTATGCTACGAACAGTCTATAAAAATCCCGATCGCTTCCGCAATACCTACTGGGAACAGATCGCCCCCAAAGATGGCCAATATCTCTATTTTGCTGGAGATGGTAGTCGTCAGGACGAGGACGGTTATTTCTGGGTAATGGGGCGCGTTGATGACGTGATGAGCGTTTCTGGCCACCGTTTAGGGACAATGGAGATCGAATCAGCTTTAGTATCTCATCCCGCGGTAGCAGAGGCGGCTGTGGTGGGACGACCGGATGAAATTAAAGGGGAAGAAGTCTATGCTTTTGTCACTCTGGAGGGGCATTATGAAGCGAGTCCGGAGTTAGCGCAAGCATTAAAGGATCACGTTGTCAAGGAAATTGGCATTATTGCTCGACCGGGAGAAATCCGTTTTACCGATGTACTGCCCAAAACGCGATCGGGTAAAATTATGCGTCGTCTCTTGCGAACTTTAGCATCAGGTCAAGAGATTTCTGGTGATACTTCTACTCTAGAAGATCGATCGGTTTTGGACAAATTGCGCCAAGGTGCCTAATTTAATTGGCAGTTTTTCTTAGTAGTTAGGGTGAGGAATGAGAGCTAATCTTATCTCACTCTAACGGGAGTGATCCTCGCTGAATATATTTGCTCAAGCACCAAATCCATAGCTAATAATAAATCCTGTTGAAAAGGTATAGGAGAATGGGAAGTGGGGAGTCGGTCGTCAATACCAAATTAGCTCGTAAGCTCTCTTAATTTTTTGTGTGATAAGTTTAGATTATCTAGAAGCGATCAATCTTTGTTTCCTTTGTGTCTTTGTGGTTCGTTCCACTCGGTCTCGCGTAGCGAGCGCGTTGCGACCGCCAGCAGGAATGTATCCTATAATATATTTTACCCACCGAACCCAAGAGAGCCGATCATACTTCATGTTTATAAGAAAGGCTATAATAATAAAAATAAGAGCAAATTGAAATTATAGGAGTTTAATCAATGACTACCACCACTGCTACGGATAATGATTTAAAAAGACTAGAAGATTTAATCCTCAATGGACAGAAGATAATCGAACATCGATTCAACGAGATCGACAATCGACTCACTACCATGGACAATCGACTCACTACCGTGGACAATCGACTCACTACCGTGGACAATCGACTCACCACCATGGAAACTCGACTCACTACAATAGAAACTCGACTCATTGAGGTGGACAATCGACTCACTACCGTGGACAATCGACTCACTACCGTGGAAACTCGACTCACTACCACGGAAACTCGACTGATTGAGGTGGACAATCGATTGAAGGTGATCGAGAATGGACAAGCGGAAATAAAAGCTGATGTCAAAAATATTCAAAAAGATACTACCGATTTAAAGATTGAACTGACGGAAGTTAAAGGTGATATTAAAACTCTTGATAGTAAATTTGATGACATGAATAAACGCTTAGAGAAAGTCGAAGGAACCCAAAAGAATCAAATTTGGACATTGATAACTGTCTTAAGTGGTTCCCTACTAGCAGTGGGATTTAGAAGTTTTTTTATCAACAATAATCCCTAATCTCAGCAAGAGAATTGCTATAATTTGCTCACTAAAACAATGAAAAGAGATCGCCTAATTCTCCGTCCTTGGCAACTACCCGCAGACAAAGAGTCTTTTTTTCAGATCTATCAAAATTCCGAAGTCACTGATTTTTTACCGAGAATTCGTCAGTTAGCCACGGATATTGAGAGTTTAAATGCCCATTTTTCCGAAAGATTAGCAACTATTCGTAATCAGGGTAATGGCAGCGATTGGTGGGCAATGATCGATCAAAAAAATAATCAGATTATCGGTTCGATAATTTTACAGAATTTACCCGATAACTACGGTTATCCTACCCCAGATAGCGAAATTGGTTGGCATTTACGGCGCGATTATTGGGGACAAGGATCTATAACCGAAGCGGCTAAAGTTATTCTAGAATACGGCTTAATCACCTTACAATTGCCGATTATCTACGCAGTGGTTAATCCCGATAATTATCGCTCAATTCGTGTCACGGAAAGATTAGGAATGCAATCAATGGGATTAACGAATAAATACTACGACACTGAAGCACTTTTATTCTTGATCGAAGCTTAAAGTTCATTAATAATTATTGATTGTTTCTTATTTTATAGCTGCTGTGGTTGTCATGCTAAACCCATTCTTGTTCAAAAAGCAAAAAGGGAAATATATTCCCTTTTTCTAGCTTTTATGGACCCATATCCTAAACGGTTTCGGGTTTAACACCTCTTTGGTCGAGAACTTTCTGTAATTCCGCTTCGTCGGTTTTGGTCAAAGAAGTGCGTAACACTTTACCTCCGTAGGGGGCCACTTCATCGAGGACTTTATCGGGGGTAACTTTTTGGACGAGAACAAAGAGAGCAGAGGTACTGGGCTGCAGGGTTTCTCCCAATTCGCGCATAAAATTGTCATCCACACCGATATCACTTAAAGCACCTCCCAAAGCGCCACCAGCAGCACCGAGGACAGCCCCTAATAAGGGGGATAAAAAGAGCATTCCGATTAATAACCCCCAGAAACTGCCACTAGCGGCTCCTGCTGCCGTTAAATTGACCGCTTGCTTGAGTTTAATCTGGCCATCTTTGTTTTTAACCACTACGGCAGCATCTTCTAGCTCGATGAGATGTTCCTGTTGCAGTTTAGCCAAAGTTAAACGAACTTCTTCTGCTTTAAATTCATCCTCATAGGCGATGACAAATAGATCAGCCATAATTTTTCCTCGATTATTAGCAAATAAAACCTTTATACACTACTTTTGCCGGATTAAAAAGTTTGAGGTATCGGAGAATACCGAAAACCCATGGCGATTAGGTGTCATAGATACGCGCTTCAAAAGCATCGGGATTTTCTTGACAGTATTCCTCAAAATAGGTTTTTTCCGGTTTTTTAGCGCGTTGGTGTGCCAATTCTGCCTGTAATTCCTCAACAACATCCCAAGCTGCGGCACAACCGGGAGAATTTGCCCCTTTTTCAGCACAGACTGCCCGGGCAATATCTCTCGCTTTGATAATCTCCGCTTCTAAATCAAGACTGCGGGGCTTCTCGACGGCGTTACCTTTATGGAGGATGTCACTAACAGAGATAACACCGAGCAAACCGCCTTTAATTACCGGTGCGAAACGAATACCGGTATTAGCAAATAAGCGGGCTACATATTCAACCCCGAGGTCGGGATTAATCACGATGCAGGGTTTGCTCATCACTTCATAGACGCGCACTTTTTGCGGATCTTGACCGAAAGCGACGACTTTATAGACAATATCGGTTTCGGTGATAATTCCGTAAGCATCTTCATCGTGACGGCGATCAACAATGAGAGTTCTAATGTTCTTTTCTCTCATCAATTGCACCGCTTTGGCAACGGTTTCAGAACCTTTAATCTTGGCCACCTCCGTGGTCATAATTTCAGCTGCTTTCATAGTCATATTTGGAGAAGTTAAGTTGTGCCTTTGTTATTTTAGGGTATAAACTGACCCCTAATACTGACGGCGGCTCTCTTAGGTTTGGTGGGTAAAATGTATTCTAAGATACATTCTTCCTAGCGAGGGGGTGGAACGAACCACAAAGACACAAAGGACACAAAGATTGATCGATCCTATGTAAGTTAAACTTATCACACAGAACCTAGAAGAGCCTGACGGCTGACGGCTAAAAAACCGCTCCCTGATTAACGCCATTCCACCAGTTGTCGTTCTTGGACAACCAAACCATATACTGTCTCGGTTTGACGGGCTAAATTTGCCCAATGAAAGCGTTTTTCTAGGTCTTCGTAGGCGTTATTAACTAATTCGTGGGCGTATTCAGGATGATTTAAAACCTCTAAAATGCCCCAAGCGAGGGAATCAGGATTATTGACCCGGGTGACAATTCCCGTTTGGCCATGACGGACAACTTCGGGAAAACCGCAGGTATCGGAAACTACCACGGGAACCCTAGCGGCGAAACTTTCCAGGGCGACAATGCCAAAAGGTTCGTAAAGACTGGGAAAAACGGCACAATCGGCCACGGTTTGGAAGCGATCGAGGTTTTCATCGGACATAAAGCCCGTAAAATAACAATGATGCCAGATACCGAGATGCCAGGCCTGTTGTTTAAGTTTGTCGGTATTGCCGCCACCGATAATAACAAATTTAGTTTTAGCCCCAGTCTGAGCGAGGACTTTTGGGGCAGCGTTGAGTAACACCGAAACCCCCTTTTCAAAGGTCATGCGCCCGACGTAATAGACGATTTTTTCGTAATCTTCGGCATATTGATGACGAAAAGCTCGGTAATCAAAGTTAGGGTCTCTTTGCTTTTTCTCGGCCCGAATACCGTTATAAACCACATCGATTTTATCCCAGGGTGCGCCCAAAGCTCGATGGACTTCATGACGCATATAGCCGGTACAGACGATGACGCGCCAAGCATTATAGACGAGGGTTCCCTCTTTGCCGGCGATATAGCGTTGGGTGTCGGTGTGCAGTCCGTTATAACGTCCGTATTCCGTGGCGTGAATCGTGGCAATCAGGGGTATTTTAAAGAGATGTTTCAAGGCGATGGCTGCATCCCCTACTAACCAATCGTGGGCATGAACAAGGTCAAATTTTCCGTATTCGGCGATTAGTTTGCCGCCTTGTTGCCCCATGCTGTTATTCATGTTGACCACCCAATGGAAAAAGTCATTGCCGGGGGGTACGGGGACGCGGTGGATGTGAATACCTTCCACCAGTTCATAACTGGGGGCCTGACCGAATTCGATCGTGATTAAATGGACTTCATGACCGAGTTTGACGATTTCGGGATAGAGTTCGGCAACATGACGGGCGATACCGCCCACTAATCGCGGTGGAAATTCCCACGCCAAGACTAAAATCCTCATTTTTCCCTAACCTCGACCTGATTTAAGCTTGTAGGTAATCATTGCATCCCCATGGTATCTATTTTGGCTCTGGTTTCTTCCTCTAATTGCCACTCTCCCTGCCCCAGTCTGGAGAGGATTTCTTGTCGCCACTTGTTTAATTGTTCCTGAAAAGCGGCCGTTTGTAGATCGTTGCGCCAGAAAATTAGGGCTGATTCGCCAGTTTGCGAATAATAATTTTTCCGCTCTCCAGCGACGCGGAAGCCAAAATGCTCGTAGAGTGCGATTGCTGACTGGTTCGATACCCTTACCTCTAGCGTAGCCCTTTCCAGTTGTCTTTGTACAGCCTTTTCAAGCAGTTTGTAGAGAAGCAGTTTTCCTAATCCTTGTCTTTGATAGTCGGGATAAATTGCCAGGAGGGTAATATGCGCTTCTTCGAGAATTGCCCAAAAACAAGCCAATCCGATTAGGGTTTCGTCCTTCTGGTCCGGGGTAAGAATTAATAATTCACTGTTGGGGCTGTTTAATTCCCGTTCATAACCAGATAGGGTCCAAATACCGCCGAGACTGCTGCGATCAAGTGCTACCATGGCGGCAAGATGCTCTGATTTTGGGGTTTTAAGCTGGATTTTTGGCATTGATCGGGGAACGGGAGTGGGGTGTGGGGTGTAGAGTGTGGGGTGTGGGGTGTAGGGTGTGGGGTGTGGGGAGAAGCTTTTTTCAGTGTTGCCAAAGGCACGGCGTAGCCGTCCAGTAAACAGTAAACAGTAATCAGTGAACTGAAAACTCACATCTGATAACTGATAAATGTTGGTCAAAGATAAGCAAAAGTTATTTATTGACTGCAAAAACTTGAGAATATTTAAATTAACATTTCGCAATATTTATAAATTCTTAAGAATTAATTGAGAAAGATTTTTATTTAACAACGATGTTATCATGGTTACAGCGATTTTACTGAATTTCATAATGGGTTATCTTGTGCTTTTTTGGGCAGCAATGGCTGAAACCCTTGCCACACCTAGAAGGTGATCCTAATTAAGACGGGTAAATCAGTCAATTTCACCCACAACGATGATCTTTTTTTTGTGTAGTTTTATTGCAAAAAAAAAGTTTTTTTGACAAAAAGCACAAAGTATGATAGAGACTAACGTATTTCTGGCTGCGAGTAATTATCATTGTCCCAGTATTCTCAAAATCGAATAGTATAGATTGAAATAACTCAATGTACGCAAACCTATGGATGGCAGCTTAATCCTGTTCAATATTCTCAATCCGCCGGTTTTGTTCTTTTTCTTAGGAATGCTGGCAGTATTTTTTAAATCCGACCTAGAGATTCCCCAACCACTGCCTAAACTCTTTTCTCTCTATCTTTTGATGGCGATTGGTTTCAAGGGAGGTTATGAACTAGCGAAAAGTGGCATCAATAACCAAATCGCTTTAACCTTGATTGCCTCCGTGGTTATGGCTTGTATCGTTCCCATTTACACTTTCTTTATCCTGAAAATTAAACTCGATAGTGCCAATGCAGCAGCGATCGCAGCAGCCTATGGTTCCATTAGTGCCGTTACTTTCATCACTGCCAGTTCTTTTTTAGAAAAACTTCATATTTCCTATGGCGGTCACATGGTAGCGGCCTTAGCTTTAATGGAATCGCCGGCGATTGTAGTGGGTTTAATCCTGGTGCGAGTCTTTAAAGAGAAAAATGGCGAAGAAGAAGCGTTTTCTTGGTCAAAGGTTCTACATGAAGCCTTTTTAAATGGTTCGGTATTTCTCTTAGTCGGTAGTGTTGTGGTTGGTATGCTCACGGGGGAAAAAGGCTGGGAAAAACTACAACCTTTCACTCAAGGGATTTTTTATGGTGCGTTAACTTTCTTTCTCCTTGATATGGGATTAGTGGCGGCGAAAAGAATCCGGGAATTAGGCAAAACTGGTTCTTTTCTCATCGGTTTTGCGGTATTCATTCCCGTCATCAATGCTATGGTTGGCATTCTCATCGCTAAGGTTCTCGGATTTGAACAGGGCAATGCTTTATTATTCGCTGTTTTGTGTGCCAGTGCCTCTTATATTGCTGTTCCTGCGGCCATGAGAATGACTGTTCCTGAAGCTAATCCTAGTTTATACGTTTCTATGGCCTTGGCTTTAACTTTTCCCTTCAATATCGTCATCGGTATTCCTCTGTACCTAGAGATGATCAAAATCATTGGCTGTGGAGTCTAAAAAGCCAGGCGGTTTTTAAATAATTCCTGTCAAAATTTTTCTCTTTCACTTGTCCTTTTGTTACTGAACTACCATGCTTGAATCCCCTCATCCTTCCCTACAAACTGTCAAAAAAGTGGACATAATTGTTAGTCATGCTCTTCTGGAAGAGACCTTAAGCGTTCTTGATGTTGTCGGAGTTTCCGGTTATACCGTCTTTGGCAATGCTTCGGGAAAAGGCGATCGAGGTTTATCCCGTGATGACTTGGATTGTGATTACAGTGGTAACTACATTATGACGGTTTGTAATAGTGACGAACAACTTAATCGTCTGATCGATAAAATTCAGCCTTTTTTAAAAAAAGCTGGCGGAATTTTTGTAGTGACTACGGCCCAATGGCTAACTCATTAGACCTCTTGTAAAAATCAAAAATTGTCTTAGTTAATTAGGAGTCAGTCCCGATGAAAAAATTTTCACCCCCACAGATGAAAGAGGTTTCCTTCCCTACACCCCACACCCCACACCCTCTTTCAAGTCATCAGTCAGGAGAACGATCTTTTCCAGTTTAGAATTTATCTGTATCTGGTCTGGGACCAACAGCGCCAGCAGGATTAACAAAAAGATTCCCACCGGCTTCATTTTGGAAGATACAATCGATTTTCGGTTTGCCTTCCAAGGGGCCGGTATAACCAAAGGTATTCATCCGGTTTTTACAACTTTGTACCTGCTGTCCATCGACTAATTTTTGTTGTTCTAAAATTGACCAGTTATTGCGTCGCAAAACGCAACCGGGTTGCATGACTGGTTGGGTAACAAAAACATTAAAGGGGTTAAGGGTGACATAAACCCGCAAATCGGTGACAATGGCACTGGCCCCAAATTGCACGCATAATTCCGCATTGGGGGCGCTGCGATCGATTACTTCTCGGGAAGCGACGTTTTCGGGGCTAAAATTAGCGGTAGAACTGAATACCAGACCGAGACCCACTCCTAGTACAAAAATACCACCAATCAGGGCGATCATGGCATAGTTCAATTTTGCCAATAGGCCTCCGGGGGACGAAGCGCGGGAGTCATCGCCATAGGAGCGGTCATAATCACGATCACGCGATCGAGGAGGAGTATAACGAGGTCTTCTATTCATAGAAATTTCTTTCTCCTGTGGCTGCTATGGCGGTCAGTCGTTAGCTATTAGCTTATCATTGTTCTATCCTAGCAACCCGGGGGATAACCGACAGGATAGGTCTGGTATAGGGCTATATCGTTTTTTTTGGGTTAGTATGCTATGGTAGATCACTAAACAGAGTAAGTCAGCCTAATCCAAGTTTCTATGCTAGATATTAGCTAGACAAATTCGGAGCGGAGGAACCACATTTGGGGGCGTATTTCTAGATTTTTTAGCCTAGAAAAGGATATCTCTCTATCCTAGCCCGTCAGCTAACTTCGTCGGCGTGGGGGGGAAGACTGAAGCATCACTACATTCCTAGTAATGTCTTGATCGGTTCAGTTATGTCGCTGGTACTACTTGATAGTCATAACTCAAAGGAGACATTGTTTATGGGGATTCTCATGTCAGCTTACCGATCACAACAATTTTAAGATTTTCCGTAGATAACCATATTTTCTATGAGTTTGCTGTACATTTTTCGAGCAAACTTTTAGTTGTATCGAGAAACCAAGAGTAAAAACAGGATCAAAAATGCTGGAATCTTTACCAATGTGGATTGCTGCGATGACTTTTATTGCAGTCATTGTGGTTATTATGTTCGAGTGGCTTCATATTACCGTAGCGGCTTTACTGGGAGCTTTAATCTTAGTTTTTACCCATATCATGACTCTCCAGGAAGCGGTGGGTTATATCAGTCGTAGTTATGCCACTCTTACCCTGTTTTTTGGGGTGATGGTGTTAGTAAGAGCCTTTGAACCAACGAAAATTTTTGATTATTTAGCAGCACAAATGGTGCTTTTAGCCAAGGGACAGGGCAAATTATTACTAATAGGAATAGTCGCTATTACTACCCCAATCTGTGCGGTATTACCCAACGCCACCACGGTGATGTTATTAGCACCTTTAATTCCGCCCTTAGCTCAAGATATAGGGGTAGATTTTGTGCCGCTCTTAATCCTGATGGTTTTCGTGGCCAACAGTTCTGGATTATTAACTATTGTTGGTGATCCCGCTACTTATATTGTTGGTGATTCTATTAATATCACCTTCATGGAATACCTACAGCGTTTAAGTTTAGGTGGTGCCTTGGCAGTGATTACCATTCTGGTTATGTTACCTTGGTTATTCCCCAAAATCTGGCGGACAAAATTCGAGCATTTAGAAGACTTACCCCATCCGAAAATTAATCATCCTCGCGTCTTAGCTCTGGGGGGGATTATCGTCTTTTTGGTCTTATTTTTATTCGTCGTCGGCGAATCTTTTCCTGTACCCCTTGCTCCTGCTGCCGTTGCTCTGATGGGGGCAGCTTTAGCCCTACTTTTAGCCCAGCAATCGAAGATAGATACGGTGCATAATATTCTCCGGGATGTGGACTGGAGTACCCTATTATTTTTTATGTCGATTTTTGTGCTAATTGGCGGTTTAGAAAAAACTGGCGTAGTTAATAGTGTATCGGGACTTCTGGCGATAATTTTAGGCCAAAATATCTTTTTAGGTTCTCTAGTCTTGCTGTTTTTTGTCGGACTTGTTTCCAGTGTCGTTCCGAATATTCCCCTAGTGGTGGCCATGGTTCCACTACTGAAACAGTACCTTGTTAATGTTAATTTAGTCGGGACGGAGGTTCTTTCCCCCGATTATGCCGGTTCTTTTCCCCCAGAAGTTTTACCGCTTTTCTATGCGATGATGTATGGAGCCACCCTAGGGGGTAATGGTACTTTAGTGGGAGCTTCTTCTAATATTGTCGCCGCCGGCATCGCCGAACAACACGGGGGCAAAATTACTTTTCACACCTTCCTGCGCTACGGTTTACCGGTGATGTTTACTCAGTTAGTCGTCTCGGCTATGTATATGTTAGTTTTCTTTGTCTAGTCTATCTCTGGGGATATTAATGTTAAGTCCGTTTAAGATTGACAAAATCGTTAACATTGATTAACATTCTTCTATCGTGCTAGATAATCTGGATTGAGCGGCGACCGTGAACAAAAAAATCTCTGTTTTAGCACCAGATTTATCCGGTGGTGGTGGCACAAGAGTCTATTTGATTGCTCAAGTCTTGCAACAGCTAAACTGTCAGGTGACGGTTTATGGTCCGATTTTTGGCTGGGAAATCTATCCAACCCCACCGGGGAATAAATATAGCGGTGGTATCGGTCAAAGGCAATAATTATCCCCAGTTTTTTGGCCAGATCAAAACTTTACTTGATCGCCTCTCCGGAGAGATTATCTATGGGGTTAAACCCCGTCCCACCAGTTTCGGCATCGGTTTACTGAAACGTTTTTTTCCCACGTCCCCTAATTCTCGATATTGACGATTGGGAAATGAGTTGGTTTGGTGGTGATCGATGGTCTTATCGTCCTTATCCCCGACAATTAGCTAGGGATATACTCAAAAAAATGCTGCGCTTAGGGATCCGAATCACCCTCTTTATCTGTGCTGGCTGGAAAATTTAATTAACCGTGCCGATGCGGTGACGGTTAATAATCAATTTTTGCAAAAGCGTTATGGGGGGATTTATTTACCGAATGGCAAGGATACGTAACTTTTCGATCCCAATCTTTACGATCCCGTCGCTTGTCGTCAAAAATACGGTTTATCTGCCTATAAAGTCTTAATGTTCCAGGGTACAGCTAGACCCCACAAAGGTTTAGAAGATGTCTTAATCGCTTTAGATCAAATTGGTGATCCTGATTTTAAATTGGTGGTGGTGGGAGGTCGCCAAATCGGGGATGGTTATCTGGATAGTTTGCTAGAAAAAGGTCAACCTTGGTTAATTCATTTACCTGCTCAACCGATCGATCAAATGCCGGAAGTTATTGCCGCTGCCCATGCTATTATCGTTCCCCAGAGGGATGAAGCTACGGCTAACGCCCAATTTCCGATTAAACTTACCGATGGTATGGCGATGGCTAAACAGATTATTTCCACTAAAGTGGCAGATATTCCCGAAATTTTAGCTTATATTGGCTATTTAGTCGAACCTCGATCGCCAGAACAACTAGCTGCTATGATTAGCGAAGTTTTTAATCATCTCGACTCGGCTAATGCACGAGGAATAAAAGCGAGAGAGCGCTGTATCGCCTCCTATAGTACCACCGCCATGGCGACAACTCTCTCTCGCCTAATTACTTCTCTGGAAGCAAAATATTAGAGTCTAGCGAGTAGGATAATTGACCGTTCACTGTTTACTTTATTACTTGCGATGAATCCTAATCAAATTCTGCTTAAATATACGCTGAAACACTGGATATTAGTGGTTTCCAGCATTATTATCGGGTTTGTCAGTACCATATTTAATGGGGTAGGAGCTATTTTAGTTATCCCCTTACTAATTTATTTTATTAATCCCGAAAATGATATCTTAAAAAATGCCCCCCACATTATCAAAAAGCTGCTCTCCGTTTTCGAGGTTTTCTCGGTCGATACTCGTTTTTTCTGGATGTTTGCGTCGATATTATTGATTTTAATTCTCAAGCACATTACCAATTTTGTTAGTAATTTGCTAGGTACTTACTTGTCTTTGATTATGGCAAGAGATATGCGAATTGATTCAGTTATTCTGCTGCTAGAAGTGGATATAGATTATTATGTAAAAAGTAAAATAGGAGATATTTTTAATCGTTTCATGTCGGAGATTAATCGAGCCGTGGGATCAATTAGAAATTACATTGGCTTGGTTAAGATTGTCGCCACAGCTTTCATGTACTTGGCTATTTTATTATCAATTTCTTGGCAATTAACTATTCTTTCTAGTGTTTTGGGTGGCTTTTTAGCTCTGCTTAATCAATACTTTGTCAAGAGATCAAAAAAGTTTGGAGAGATTATCACCGTAACGGCTAAACAGCAAAGTAATAAACTGTTGGAACTGTTAACGGGAATTCGCCTAATTAAAGCAGTAGGAAATGAAAGATACGAATTAAAATCTATTGTGGAAGATATCGAAGCTAGGGAGAAAGCGGGTTTAGATGCCCAGACTAATAATGCTGTAATCGGACCGCTCAATGAGATCGGTGGGGTAATTATTATTGCTTTAATTATCATTGCTGGTCGTTATCTTTTTAATGAACAACTGCAAGCTTTAGCGACAATTTTATTGACCTATCTCTATGTGCTTTTCCGGGCCTTGCCGATAGTTAGTCAAATTAACGGTGTTAGGAGTAGTCTATTGGGTGATGTTTCCGCAGTAGAGGTGGTAGCGGATTTTCTCATTCGAGAGAATAAACCATTTATGACTAATGGCTCTATTCCCTATCAAAGATTAGAGACAGGTATTCATTTTGATAACGTCCAATTTTCCTATCCCAGTCATCAAGAATTAGTTCTCAAGGGCATCGATCTGTGGATTCCAAAAGGAAAAATGATCGCTCTTGTTGGTGCTTCGGGGGCGGGAAAATCGACAATTGCTGATTTATTACCACGCTTTTATGATCCTACAGCCGGGAGAATTCTTTTTGACGGTCACGATTTACGCCATTATGATCTCAAATCCTTGAGAAAAGCGATGGGAATAGTCAGTCAAGACACTTTTCTCTTTAATAATTCTCTCCGTTTTAATATTGCCTACGGATTAAGCGATGTTAGTGATACAGAAATTTTAGAAGTGGCAAAAAGGGCGAATGCCTACGAGTTTATCTCCAAACTGCCGGAAGGACTGGATACGGAAATTGGCGATCGGGGAGTGAGACTTTCGGGAGGACAAAAACAAAGATTAGCGATCGCTCGTGCCTTACTGCGAGAGCCAGATATTCTCATTCTCGATGAAGCCACCAGTGCTTTGGATACAATTTCTGAGCGTTTAGTACAGGAAGCGATCGATGAACTCTGTCGCGAGCGGACTACTCTTGTGATCGCTCACCGTCTTTCCACTGTTCAAAAAGCCTATCAAATTGTGGTGCTGGACAAGGGAAAAGTGGCAGAAATCGGCAATCACGAGGAATTATTAGCTCAAGGTGGTCATTATGCCCGTTTACACGCTCTGCAATTTAGTGATAGCAAAGGGGCTGACTCTAAGAATAGGGAAAATGAGCAAAAAAGAAAAGCTTATTTATCCTACGAAGCGAGAAGCAGTCTTAATAGTCTTTTAGGTTCTTTGCGTCTGGTATCTGAGGATTTAATCGATGATTCTCAGGAGAAACAGGAAATTTTAGAAGAATCCTGTAGTTCAGCTATGCGACTTCTCCGCATTATCGAAGACTACGAGTATTCCTCGACTCGATAGATCTCCTGCAAAAATCAAAAATCTTCCGTTAGGTGAGGAGTCAGTCTCGATGAAAAAATTTTCACCACCAGAGATGAAAGAGGTGTCCTTCCCTACACCCTACACCCCACACCCTACACCCTCTTTCAAGTCAGGAGACAGGAAATTTGCAGGAGGTCTCTAGAAAAAAAACTTAAGTTATACTAAAATAATTAGTACAGATAGGCATCTTCCCAGACGGTGAAAAGGAATTATTGACCCTTGAAAACGGTTCTTCGTTACTTGGTATGGTTCGATAGTTAATTGATTAGTTCGCTCCAGATCGCAAACAATTGACAAAAATTGCGGTAATGTCTGTTTCTATAAGGGTTTCATCCCTTATAACCCCCGTCCATTGCATAACACAAACCGAAGAACCTTGAAAACTACAGTTAAAGTCAGCAGACAAACCCAATTACCCCTACATCTAGTTATTACCCATCCCCAGTATCGTTTTATCGATTTATTCGCGGGAATCGGTGGGTTTAGAATCGCTTTGGAGAAATTGGGAGGACGTTGTTTAGGCTATTCAGAAATCGATAAACAGGCCATCCAAGTTTATCAACAAAATTTTATTAGCTATCTCAACAGCGATGAAATTGCTTTCGGAGATGTGAGTAAAATCAGCAATTTACCCGATAATCTTGATCTTATTGTCGGCGGCGTTCCCTGTCAACCTTGGTCGGTGGCGGGATGTTTACGGGGATTTGAAGATCCCCGGGGAAAACTCTGGTTTGATGTGATTAAATTAGTCCAGAAAAGTCAACCGAAAAGCTTTATTTTCGAGAATGTCAGTGGTTTAGCTAGTCCTCGCAATCGGGAGAATTTACAATTAATTATCGATGAATTAACCAGCTGTGGTTATCAAGTTTACTGGCAGTTATTAAATGCCTACGATTTTGGTTTACCCCAGAATCGCGAGAGAGTTTTTATCGTAGGAATTAGAAAAGATATAGACAACTATGATCGGTTTAAATTTCCTTTACCTTTGGGTATCCATCCGAAGGTTTTGGATATTTTAGAAGACATCAAAAATATTCAACCCGTCGAGAAAGTTAAGTTATCAGCAGATACTTTATTTAATGGTTTTGTTCCTCCATCGAGAACTCGTTTTCAAAAAGAAGATGAATTAAATGACTTCTTTATTTTTTCTGATTTAAGAAATGGCCACACAACTATTCATTCTTGGGATATTATCAAAACTACGGAACGACAAAAAAGTATCTGTTTAGCTTTGCTGAAATTAAGACGCAGTAAAAAGTATGGCGAAAAAGATGGTCATCCCGTGGCTTTTTCTGCTTTTTTGGAAATTATACCCGACCTAAAAATTGAGGAACTAAATCAGTTAGTTTCTCTTGGTATTTGTTGGCAAACGCAGGAGGGTAAGTATGAATTTATTAACTCGAAAAATATGACGGGAATTAACGGCATTTATCGGATTATTTTACCGACGGCCGATATTATTCCTACCCTAACCGCTACGGGTGCTAAAGATTATATTGCCACTATTTCAATTACCGCTACTCATCCCCAAGAATACAAACAATTGTTTTTAAAGAAAATCTATAAACCCAAAAAGTTTCGAGAAATTACTCCCCAAGATGCGCGTAAATTACAAGGATTCCCCGATAATTTTATCTATCATCCACAGCCGGCTATCGCTAAAAAACAATTCGGAAATGCTGTTCCTATCACTGTAGTGGAAGCAGTGGCTAGAAATTTACTAGAAATAATTCGTCCCGATTATTAGACTGCGGGATACTGACTCATCTTAAAATATTTAAAGGCTTAAAAATCCAAGTTTTTGTTGTGGGGAGTCGGTCGTCAGAAGTCGGTCATCAATACCAAATTAGGTTATACTTCATCTTTATGAGAAAGTCTGTAAATTATCCTAATTGCTAAGGAGGTTAAAAATTGAGACATTTCCTACTAAAAATCTAACTACTTTAAATTGAAAAAATGATCATGTTTAAACGATACGAAGCTGATGAGCAAGTTATATTTCATGGTGATTCTTTGCCGATTTTATCCAGTGAGATTGCCTCTAATTCTGTAGATCTAATTTTTCTCGATCCTCCCTATAATATAGGTAAGCACTTTGCCGATTTTTACGACAAATGGGAATCGGAAAATGATTATATAAATTGGGCAAATCAAATTCTTGATCAGTGTCTTCGTATCTTGAAACCCCAGGGAACATTATATGTTATGGCCAGCACTCAAGCAATGCCTTACTTTGATCTTTACTTAAGACAAAAAATGACGATTCTTAGTCGCATTATCTGGCATTATGATAGTTCAGGAGTACAAGCAACAAAATACTTTGGTTCGATGTATGAACCAATACTTCACTGTGTGAAAGATAAAAATAATTACACTTTTAATTCAAAGGATATTAAGATAGAAGCAAAAACCGGAGCAAAACGAAAACTAATTGATTATAGAAAAGCGATTCCGAGTCAATACAATACAGAGAAAGTACCGGGCAATGTCTGGTATTTCCCTAGGGTCAGATATCGCATGGATGAATACGAAAATCATCCCTCACAAAAACCTGAATCATTGCTAGAAAGAATTATTTTGGCCAGCACTGACAAGAGTGGAATTGTGCTTGATCCATTTGCAGGAACTTTTACAGCTGCAGCTGTAGCTAAACGTTTGGGAAGAATTTCTATTAGTATAGAATTACAAGAGGAGTATTTAAAAATTGGTCTTCGACGGATTCTCGGATGGCAAGAATACAAGGGAGAAAAGTTACTCCCTCCTCAAAAAAGCTATAGTAGAAAAAGCGAAAATAAACAAGAATCTAACTTTGTACAGGAGAGTCTTTTCGATGTCGATAGTAAAGCATGAATTCACCAAGATAATTATTAAAATTATCGATAATTACTTTCCCAATCAGGGAAATAGCATTTTAAATGCTAGTGAGTTATTGCAATATTTGAACATTAAAACTAGAGCCGCTAATCGAGGTTCTAAATCCCGAGCAGGATTGGCTAATCATTATGCCATTTATGTTTTAGTGGAAGACTATATTAATAATGAGTTTCATCTTAAGGATGGATACGACGAGTATCAAGGCGCTCAGTATATGACACTTTTTCGCAGGCAAAGGGAGCTTCCTTTTGGCGATAAATTACAAAATCATGCTCTCAATCATCGATTAAATCAGGAATTTAAAAAGTATTTTCCCACTTTATCTTATCTGCCTATAATTAGAGATGTTAAAACCAATAGATACTGGATTAATGAGAATCTAATTAAGTTTTATCTAGAGGGTAATCAAGTTAATATTGCGCCAGTGATTATAGATATAATTGATGCCTATGTGCAAACAAGACAAAAAGCATTTAATCAATTTATCAGCTATTGTCAACAGATGATTGATATTCAACAGCAAGATCCCCAGAAAGCTATTGAATTTATTCGGAGTTTACTCAGACCAAACATTGATGCTAGAGTTTTTGAGATTGTCAGTTATGCAATTCTTAAAGAGTATTATGGGGAACAGAAAATATATTGGGGGTGGTCGCCTGATCGCTTAAACTCTGAATACTTACTTTTATATAAAACTGGTCGAACAAATGCCAATGACGGGGGGATAGATTTTGTCATGAAACCCCTAGGACGATTTTTTCAAGTTACGGAAACGATAGCTGCTGATAAATATTTTTTAGATATTGATAAAGTGCAAAAATATCCCATTACTTTTGTGGTTAAAACCGAGCAGACTTGCGAGGAAATTTTAGAAAAAGTTGCGGAGCAAGCTAAGATAAGATACAAGATCAGGGCAATTGTCGAAAGATATCTAGAATCTGTAGAGGAAGTGATCAATATTCCCGAATTAATCAACCGTTTTGAGCGGGTTTTAGCTCAAGGTAAAGGAGGAGCGGTAATTGCAGAAATGGTTTTACAGAGCCGGATTGAGTTTAACCTAGAATCAGAGCCATAAAGAAAGATATCTAACTCCCCAGCTAAACTAGAATAGAAAGATAGGAAAGCGATCGAAATTAGAATGACGACCGAAATTGAAAAAGAACTAGAAACCAGCGAAGCTGTCTTGGAAAAACGGCGAAATTTTGCCATTATCTCCCACCCTGACGCGGGAAAGACCACCCTGACCGAAAAACTGTTACTATACGGGGGTGCAATCCATCAAGCGGGTGCAGTCAAAGCAAGACGCGACCAACGCAAAGCCACCTCCGACTGGATGGAAATGGAAAAACAACGGGGAATTTCGATTACTTCCACGGTTTTACAGTTCGATTATCGTGATTTTCAGATTAATCTCCTCGATACTCCCGGCCACCAAGATTTTAGCGAAGATACCTATCGTACCCTAGCCGCTGCCGATAATGCAGTGATGTTAATCGACGCGGCCAAAGGTTTGGAACCCCAAACGAGAAAACTCTTTGAAGTGTGCAAACTGCGACAGTTGCCTATCTTTACCTTTGTTAACAAAATGGATCGCCCCGGCCGCGAACCTCTGGATTTATTGGACGAAATCGAGCGAGAATTAGGATTACAAACCTATCCCGTCAATTGGCCGATTGGAATTGGCGATCGCTTTCGGGGAGTTTTTGATCGAGCCACCCAGACCATACACCTGTTTGAACGTCGCTCCCACGGCTCTCAGGAGGCGCAGGAAACCGTGATCGAGCTTGGCGACCCCAAAATTGAGGATTATCTCGAAAAAGACCTGTATTACCAGTTAAAAGAGGATATAGAACTACTCTCGGAATTGGGTGCAGAATTGGATTTGCCAGCAGTCCACGCAGGAGAAATGACCCCGATCTTTTTTGGTAGCGCCATGACCAATTTTGGGGTGAAATTATTCCTAGAATCCTTCCTCGACTATGGATTACCACCCAGAGGACGCAATTCCTCCCTCGGTGTCCTTGATCCCACCTATCCCGATTTCACCGGTTTTGTCTTTAAACTGCAAGCAAACATGGATCCCAAACATCGCGACCGGGTGGCCTTTGTGCGGGTATGTACGGGGAAATTCGAGAAGGATATGGTAGTAAACCACGCTAGAACCGGTAAAACTATCCGTTTATCCCGTCCTCAGAAACTTTTTGCCCAAGATCGGGCAGTTATTGAAGAAGCTTATCCCGGAGATGTGATCGGATTGAATAACCCCGGGGTCTTTGCGATCGGTGATACGATTTATATGGGTAAAAAGCTCGAATACGAAGGTATTCCCTGTTTTTCTCCGGAATTATTCGCCTATCTCAGAAATCCTAACCCTTCCAAGTTCAAACAGTTTCAAAAAGGAGTCTCGGAATTACAGGAAGAAGGGGCCGTACAGATATTATCCTCGATCGATGAATTTAAACGCGACCCGATTTTAGCCGCCGTCGGTCAATTACAGTTTGAAGTGGTGCAATTCCGTCTTTTAAGCGAGTACGGAGTCGAAACTACCCTCGAACCCCTAGCCTATAGTTTAGCCCGTTGGGTAGCCGGGGGTTGGGCCGCTTTAGAAAAAGCAGGTAAACTCTTTAATACTTTAACTGTCAAAGATTATTGGGGTCGTCCCGTCTTATTATTCAAAAATGAGTGGAATTTACAGCAAGTTAAAGAAGATCATCCCTCTTTGCAATTAAACTCGATCGCACCGGTAGGATCGGGAGTAGAACCGCAATCCTAACCCTTAATCCCCCAAGACAATTGCCGAACTGGTCAGGACAAGATAGCGACCCCCCAGACAACTAGACTAAAGTAGAAGTGGTCAGAAAGTCTCGATCTTCCCTAACACTTCGGATGTCTCAAAGCACTATCGTTGACGAGTCCCTCACCATTAGAAAAAGTCCTGCTGTCAATTCCCGAATTAATCCCTGTTTAATTCGCTTTTGTTATTTTCTGGGAAATTATCTAGTTTTACCAGCTTTTTTCAGCAAAATAACGGTTACGGGCCAGGAAAATATCCCCCTAACGGGGGGTGTCATCTTGGCACCTACCCATCGGTCCCGTTGGGATGCGCTGATTTTACCCTACGCGGTGGGACGTTTAGTTAGTGGACGGGATTTGCGCTTTATGGTTTCCGCTAACGAGATGAAAGGGGTACAAGGTTGGTTTATCCAACGTTTGGGGGGTTTTCCCGTCAACACCGATCACCCCGGTATGGGTAGTCTGATCCACAGTGTCGAACTTTTGGCCGCAGGGGAAATGGTGGCGATTTTTCCGGAAGGGGGTATCTGTCGCGATCGAGTGGTTCATCCTCTTAAACCGGGGGTAGCGCGGATCGCGTTGGAAGTTAAGACCATCAAACCCGATGCAGATATCAAGATTTTGCCTGTAAGCATTAGTTATAATCAGCCTTACCCCGGATGGGGAAGCGAAGCGACAGTAAACATCGGTCAAGGGATTAATGTGCTTGATTATCAACAAAATTCGCTAAAACGGGAAACTGTCCGCTTAACCAAAACCTTGAGCGATCGCTTAAAACTTCTCCACGAGGATCAATCACCTTAATCAGCTGTTGACTATCTACCCCATGAGTGGGGTTTCAGGGACGGATTAAAATGATTGTTTTAACTATTTTTAAGCAAAAAAGTGGCTTTTCTGGTTTAAATAAATAATATCTTGTTTTTTTCTGCTTCTGGCTCCTGAATACTGCCTCGGAAACCCCTCAGATCGGTGAAGATGTCCGATTGTTGCAGGGGGTCTAATGATAGAATGGGTATCAGCGAAAGTAGTTTGTGAGCGAAGTGATCCGATGCAGTTCCAAATCCAGCCAGACAGTGAAATCCCCGCCTCTAAGCAATTATTTGACCAAATTCGCTTCGCTATTGCCTCTCGTCAGTATCCACCGGGACATCGTTTACCTAGTACCCGTCAACTAGCTATGATCACGGGATTACACCGTAATACGATAAGTAAAATTTATCAACAACTGGAAGATGATGGGTTAGTAGAATCCATAGCAGGTTCGGGGATTTATGTCAAGGCTCGCGGACATGAAAACGATAATTTATCGGGTTCACCCCTATTGGAACAAAATCCAGAAATAGGCCGACTAATTCGCCAGAGTTTGGCTGGTTTTCTCGCTCAAGGTTTAACTTTAGAGCAAATTCGCGAGTTATTACTGGCGGAAATCGATTGGCGATCGCAGTGTCGTTCTCAAGTTCTTGTCACCATTCCCCGTCACGATTTGGGTGCAGGAAAACTAATGTTGAGAGAATTAGAGCAATCCCTCAAAATTCCCGTCCAATTAGTGGCAATGGAAGATTTAGCCCAAGTTTTAGCCAATACTAAATCTGCCACCGTTGTCACCAGTCGCTATTTTATCAGTGTAGCGGAGGAAATTGCCGCTCCTTTTCACCTACGAGTCATTCCCATCGATATCTATGATTACAGCAAGGAATTGGCATTAATCAAAAAATTACCCACCGATAGCTGTTTAGGAATTGTCAGTATTAGCACCGGTATTATTAAGGTGGCCGAAATTTTAATTCATAGTTTACGGGGTGATGATTTATTAGTTATGTCTGCTCAAATTCATGAAACGGATAAGTTAAGAGTTTTAGCCAGAACTTCCCAGACAATTATCAGTGATCAAGCGAGTTATACTTTAATTAAAAATCTAATTAAGGAAGTGCGATCGGATTTAATTCGTCTGCCAGAAATTATCTGTAGTGATAATTATATTGGGGATAAATCAATTCAATTGCTCAGACGAGAATTAGGATTAGGTGGTTAGAGGATAAGCTAGGACACATTTTAACCTCTGAATCTCCCCCCTTTACTGTTACCTCTTGCCTTATCTCAACAAGCAATTTAAGTAGGGAGGCACAATTATTTGTAGGATGGGTTAGCGGTAGCGTAACCCATGCCGGCGTTGGGTTTCATGCTTCAACCCAACCTACGTTCTTTAAAATTTAGTTTACTCTATGGTTACTATTGACAATAACCTAGGGGCTCTCTTAGGTTTGGTGGGTAAAATGTATTCTAAGATACAGTCCTGCTGGCGAGGGAGTGGAAGGAACCACTCCAGACACAGAGGACACAAAGATCGATCATAATGTAAGTTAAACTTATCACACAGAACCTAGAAGAGCCACCTAGGGCAAATCGAGAATAAAAGCGAAAAAAACTTTTAAGAAGTATTAATTTTTTAGTACAATGGGGCAAGGATAGGGATAAGCTCAATTTTTCACTCTCGAACGAGGCTAAATGAAAAGTGCTGACTGTTTAACGGTATCCCCCGGGGAACCGCTTACCGATTGGCAAAAACTGGGATTAGATTTGGTGGCTCGTTGGCAGGGACGAGATGTTATCCTAGCGATCGATCTTACCGGTAGTGTTAACTTTAATGATGAAGGACGCACGCGCCTTGGTCAAATTATTCGCGATAGTTTAAAAAATAACGATTCCGTTTATTTAGTTCCCTTTGCTGATAATGTTCAACCGATTGCAGAACCGATTTTAATTCGCGGAAAGGAAGATATAGACGCGGTTTTAAAAGCAATTCCCTGGCAATCTAGCCAAAGTGCTAAAAATACCGATATTCAGCGAGCAGAATGGCACGTTTATACTCGACTGGCACGCTTAAATCAGTGTCGTTTAACTGCCAATCAAGCTATCAAACCCCAGTCGGTAGTTTGGATTACCGATGCACCCCTTTCTACCGCTGCGGGGATTACTTCGCAACAGTGGATAGAAACCCCAAAAAATAGCCCTTTTCGTCTTGCTAATTCTCCCGAAAGTTTGGAGAGACAAAACTGGCTTAATTCCCTACCAATTAATCTAAGAACCCAAGAAATTACCGCCACTAACGGCAATAAATATAAACTATCAGTGGTCGATATTGCTCCCACAGCACAAGAGTTCTGCACTCCCGCACCGGGAGGACAAGAAACCTGTTTGATTAATTCTTATCTCTTGAGTCAGTTATGGTTGCCAGCATTGGTAATTACATTAATGGAAATTGGGGGAATAGTAGCGAGTATTTTGGGAATTCGTCATTGGTTGCTGTTAAATACTGCTTGGACTATTGAAGTCTCCTCTAATGATGATGAAGATGAAACCCAAAAATATATTTTAAAAACATCCGAAAGAATTAACATCGGTGGTGAAGAACATAAGAGGAATACCTTTTCTCGTGCCGGGGAAGAAATTCGCTGCTATTTAGAAAGACGCGGCAATCAGTTATATCTGAAACCCACTAAACAAGCAGAGATTTTTTATCGAGGTAATCAACTAACTCAGGAGGTGAAAATAGATAAAAATTACCTGACTTTAACTTATCACCATAACCATCAAGATTTCGACCTACAAATTCAGATTAGTAAAAAATAACTCAGGAGATTTAAACCATGGCTAACACCAGTCAAACCCGCGCTATCAAACGGACAGTTATCATCGGATTAGGTGGTACTGGTCGAGATGTGTTAATGAGAATTCGTCGCTTTATTATTGATAAGTATGGGAAGTTATCTAACCTACCCGTTGTCAGTTTTGTTCATATTGACACAGACAAAAACGCTTTCAATGGTTCGGGTTTACCCACAGGAAATAGCTATCACGGAGAAGAAATTCTTTTATCAGCTGCTGAAAGAGTATTCATTAATATGAATGCTCAGGATGTTAACAATCTCACCTATGAACTTGAACACAAAACTCTTTTTGAAAGTCCCTTTTCCCATATTGCAAGCTGGTTAGACCCAAGACTAAAAAAACAAATAACTGCCATTGAAAATGGTGCGGGAGGTATTCGTCCCGTCGGTCGTTTAGCTTTCTTCCATAACTATCAAAAAATTCAAGAGGCAATTGAAGCAGCGGAAAGACGAACTTCTGGTCATGAATCCTTTATGTTTAGCGGTAAAGTTAACGGTCAAAGTTTTAATGTCCAAGAGGGTTTAAATGTCTTTGTTGTCGGTTCTTTGTGTGGGGGAACTGGTAGCGGTATTTTCCTCGATGTGGCCTACACTTTGCGTCATATTTTACAACAAACCACCGAATATACATCCTTTGGTTATTTGGTAATTAGTCCTAAACTTTATGGTGATGGGGCAATTATGAGAGCTAATACCTATGCAGCTTTGAAAGAGTTAGACCATTATACCAATGAAAGTAATTCCTTTCAAGCCTGTTATGATAAACAAAATTTCGTCAACATTGATGAAAAACGTTCTCCTTTTGATTTTGCCTACTTAGTTTCTAATCGCACTTCGGGAGATTACCAGATTAATAACAAAGCTAAATTATGTAATGTCATTGCTTACAAGATTTTCTTGGATTTTGCCGATGAGTTATCTCTCCCCATCAAAAGAAATCGGGATAACTATAAAGACCCGATGATTCGTAAAGATAATCATCCTTTTCAGATGTGTCAAGGTTATATCTCCTTTGGACTAGCGAGGATTTATTTTACTCGCGACCGAATTGTGCAGATTGGTCTCAATCGTTTTAGTCTCAAATTAATTAAATTTTGGTTAGAGGGATACGGTCAAAGTCCCAGTGGACAAGAGTTATTAAGTAAGTTCCTAGCTAATTGGAGTACCCAAAGTAATAAGGATTATTTTACTGCCAGATTGGAAGAAGCAACCCTAGAGAATAATAAAACTTTTTCTAAGACTTTAACCTCTTGGAAAAATTCCCTAGAGGAAGAAATATCCAATAGTCAAGATTTGGAGAATTTACCCCAAACCGTCAAGCAATCCCTAGAAAAAGAGTTTCGCAAAGTACAAGGGGGAGAAACAGATAGCAGTCGCGGAATCTGGTTAACTCTGACCCAACAAACTCAACCTAAATTAATCGAAAAATTTAAGTCAGATATTGACCAATTTTTGGAGATTCTTCTTAATCCTGATAGCTTAGAATTTTCTTTGGAAAATAGCCTATCTTTTTTGGTCGCTTTACAAGTACAGATTAATACCTACAAGGGGAATCTAGAGGAATTATCTCAGGATAATAAAGGGTTTCATTCCTCGGAAAAAATTGATAACATTTGGCGAAATGTTAAACAAACTCTCGAAGATATAAACGGGAAAAAGTCTGTCTTCAAGATGTTCAATAAAAATGCCAATAGTGAGAGAATCAAGTCCGAGTTAAGAGACTACGTTCAAAGCGGACAAAAATTAATTCAGCAGAACTTTAATTTCAGCATCAATGGGGAATCCAGAAAGATTGTTGAAGCGATTCTCAAGCATATTTCTAGTCGAATGCTGCAGATACAACAACTGAAAGAAACCCTATATCAGCTAATCGCAGAATACGATAAATACGAACAGGAGTTAATGCAGTTAAATCTCGACGAGATGACTGGGGAAGGTATTTTCCCAGAGGAGAATATTGATAACTGTATCCCTGACAGTAACTCCCGAACTCAATACATTTCCGTTAGCCAAAAAGTCACCAATAATTTAGGCTATAATGCTTCCCTATTCAGTTTATTTAGCCAATCTTTTGTTATTGACAATGAAACTCTCAAAGAGACCCTAACAGCAACAATCGAGAAACAGTTTCAATCGGTAAGCACTAATAAAATTGATGCAGTAATTAAGCGATTTATGGGTCAATATAAACCCCATGATTTTCCTGAACGCTTGGCGCAAATTCTGCGAGAAGCTGATTTAATGTTACCGATAAATGTTAATGATGCTTACTATCGTTTGCATACAGATAAAGCATTACTAATTGGGACTAAGGACGATAATTCACCCACCATGCAAAGATTTATGAAGACTCTCGAATCTGATTTAAATATTAATCGGGGGACTTCTTTTGAATCAATTCAAACCGACGAAGAAATCCTAATTACCTACGAGTTTGGTGGGTTTCCCCTAAGAATCATTACTGATTTATCTGGGTTACAAAAAATCTATCAAGACCAAAAGAGAATCAGCATTTTACACAATGATTACAGGATAGAATTTGCTGATATTATCCCACCACCTGCCAAATTAATTGAGGAATTAGAGTTTATTTTCTATCCCGCAATTGCTCTCGGTTTACTAGAATACGATGAGGAAGATGATACTTATCAATTAGTCATCGAAGGCGATTTATTTAACAATAAGTCCATCATTGACATTAGCGGTAATTGGCGACTTGCCTTAGAACAATTTGCTTCTCGTAATGACATGATTAATGCTTTGCAGATACTGCTTAATCAGGCAAAAAATGAGATTTTGGCTAATCCTCCTCTATTATTTACTAACGAGGGTGATTATTTCCAGAATGTCAGCTATTTTGTCAACAATGTCAAAAATTTACCATCCTATCACCCCAATTATCGCTACAAAAATAAGGTAGCTGGACAAGATGGAAATGCTCAACAGGAGGCAAAAGAAGGAATTATTACCCGTTTTGTTAATCAACTGAAAATGGAACTAGAAAAACGTGCTACTGAACAGAAAAAACTCGAAAGACAACAGCAAAAGCAACAAACTTTACTAGGAACAAACAATAACATTAGTCAACCCAGTTTACCCGCAGAGGTTAGCACTGATGATGAATGGTCAAATTAATCAATCTTAATAATGTTTCCCCAGCTATCTGAGGAAACATTCATCCCCAACTCTCTCTATCAACCACAATTCGAGGTATCCAATAACTATCATGGCATTACTTAACCTTTTTCCCCCCTATCTGATTGTTTTAACTCTAGTCTTGGTTATTTTTCCCACCGTCTTAGCTGTGGGAATCCGGATTACTCTTTATAAACATCTCCAAAAGTCAACCGCAAAAGTCAAGCGTTTAATTCGGGGGAAAAGTCGCGGGGTTCAACCAAAAATTGTCTCCAATCTAGAGAATAGATTTAAGATAGCTAGTAATCAACTAGATGATGTTAATACCGCAGCTTTGGTGGATAGTTTATACCATGCGGAAAAATTTACTTTCATGTCTAAATCTCTCAGATGCGAGAAATGGGATTATTTTGTGAGAGTGTTACCCAATCTCCTCCTCGCTTTTGGTTTGTTGGGAACTTTCCTGGGAATTACTCTCAATCTGACGGGAATCAGCACACTTATCGATATTAATAATGTCGATGTGCAAAGTTTGGGAGAAAAGCTCAAAACTCCCCTAGAAAGTATGGGGATTGCTTTTATCACTAGCTTAATTGGTTTAGCTTGTAGTTCTTTACTGACTGTGATTAACTTAATCTTTAACACCAACCTTGCTAAAGCAAATCTAATTAGTTCCCTAGAAGACTATTTAGATAACACTGTAAAAGGGAATAGTCGCTTGGATAAAGCGGTTAATCGCATGGTGGATACACAGGAAACATTTCTAACTAACTTTCATAATGAGGTGACGAAAGTATTACAATCTTCTTTAAGAGAAGTTGCTAAAGAAATTGCCGAACGTAATCAGGAAACCGCTAAGTTAGTCACCCAGGTTTGTGAAAGATTAACTGAAACTGCGGGAACTTTATCTACCGGTGCGACGACTTTTCATCGTTCAGCTTTTGAACTTAACGAGCAAGTACCAATTATCACGCAAGCAAACCGAGAGTTTACACAATCCTCTCAGGAACTAAAAAATAGTGTACTGCTTTTTAAACAAGCGTCAGAGTTAATTGAAAAAAGTAACTTCTCTGGTAATATCGAAAGGTTTACCGCTAGTTTAGCAGAAACCCAAGGGAGATTTTCTCAATCCACTGCAATACTAGAGCAGAATATAGGGGAGATTATCAGCAGTAATAAAAGAGCTAACGATTTAGCAGAACAAGTGTATTTAAATATCCAAGAATCTTCTCAAAAATTACAAAATAGTGCGCTAGGTTTTCTGGAAGCTTCCGAAAAAATCGAAAGTAGTCAATTTGCTGATAAGTTAGTGCAAGCAACCGCAGATTTAATGACTGCTCATCAACAGTTTGCCGATTCTACTACAGATTTAAACCAATCAACTCAATCTCTAGCTTCTTTAACTCAAGACTTCCAGCGTTCCATGACAACTATGGTTGAGTTAGGAATAAAAATTACTGACTTGAATCAAAAATCTGAGACAATCCTAGAACAAAATCAGCAACGCTCAGTCACCGAACAAGAAAAGTTATCTAACATTCAGGGAGAATTAGTAAAATTAATCGAAACTGTGAAAACCTATCAAGACAGTTTTAACTCCGAGTCGAAACAATTAGGAAATCAACTTATCAATCGTCTCGATGAAAGACTCTCCCAAACCTCCGATAAAATTCTCACTGCTTCCCATGGGATTGAGCGCTCTAGTAATAATCTCGATGTGACTAATGCTAACTTGTCTCGGTTAATTGATACAGTGACAGAGCAACTTACTCAAGTCAAGGAAAGCTTACAGTCTGAGTTAAACCTTTTAAGCAATAACTTAGGGATGGTAGTTGATGATAAATTAACTAAGAACTCAGAACAATTAAAAGCAGTTTCCCAATCTATTGAGAAAACAGCCAATCAATTTGGCAGCCTTAAATCAGATTTTTCTCAAGTAATTAACGCAGTGAACACCAACACCAGTCAATTAACTGCTAACTTAGAATCTTTGCGAGATAAGTTAGAGAAAGTTATCGCTAAGGAAAATAAATCGAATCAGAAAATGATTGAACATATTTATGGAGAAATTCACAAATGTTTAGCAGAACTGGAGAAAATTAACGATATGCGTTCTGACTTTTCTAACTTAAATAATAAGATGGAAGAACTTTCTGAATTTTCTAACTTAAAGGATAAGATAGAAAAACTTAAGGATGAGATGGAAGAACTTTTTAAGACAATCCCTAATCCTCCTCAAAAAGATGTTGAGAAGGGGATTAAGACTATATTGGATAACTTCACTAACAAATTCTAAGCAATTATGTCTAGACGTACCTACTACCGGGATGAAGATAAATCGGTGGATGTTTATCCCGCATTTACCGATTTAATGTCCAATGCTTTCATGATTCTGAGTTTATTTCTCCTCTTGGCACTTTTTCAGTCCTATAATCTCATCAGCAAACTGGAGGAAGCTAACCGAAAACTGCAAACAGCAACCCCCATAGTTATCGATGAAAAATCAGGAAAATTCAAATTTCAGTCGGGAAGTGCTGAATTAAACCCCGCTTTAAAAACCTATATTCGTCAGCGCATTATTCCCGCTATCGAAACCATTACCAAAGACAGAGAAATCGACTTTATTCAAGTAATTGGACACACGGACGGACAGGGAATACAAAAGACAAGTAATCTCGATAAAAATATCGAATCGGTTGCCAGCAGAAAACAATCTGTTAAAATGCTAGTACCCGGTTCTAACACTGATTTAGGATTAATGCGAGCTTTAGCAGTAGTGCAAGAAATCGAAAGCACAGGTAAACTCAAAAACGTCAAATTTCGAGCTTTTTCCGCAGGACAGTTATACCTCCCATCGGGTAAATTAGCTGCGGTTAATCGTGACGCAGATGCAAGCAGACGCAGAATTGAAATCCGTTTTATTCCCCCCGGTAGAAAACAATAAGACAAAAAAATTCTAGAAATTTGTTTTTTTATCTTTTGCTTGTTACACTGAGGAAAGAAGGAAATTCAAATCAATATCTATGGAACAAAACACTTTAGAGGGGACTTGGGATACCAATTCTCCAAAGTCTGACTACAGAAGTTTAATCCCCCTAAATCCCCCTTAAAAAGGGGAACTTAAAGGGGGATTTAAATTCGATGTGTAGTTTTCATTTAGAGAAATGGTATAAATTAGCAGGTCAGCGAGTTAGATTGACCATTCTACTTAATCAATCTGCCAATTCTTCCACTCCAGAAACCCTAGACCAAAAATTAAAAGGAAGAGTTGGACGAGTTTATTTTCAGCCATCAGATTTATCTGAGCGAGTAGAACAAGTTTTTACAAATATTTTAGATGATAAAGACCAAACGGTATGGAAATCAACCTTTTGAGGTTGTACCTTAATGATTTTTCATTCCCTATAGGGTGACATCCTCGTATAAATCCCGAAAAGATGCCGTCAGATTAATACTCTGCAAACTAAAACTTTCTTGCTGATAGGTTTGCAGAATCCATAAACCCTGTTCACCCCGTCGAAAAGTTTCCACTCGTTGGTGTTTACTATTCACTAAGAGGTGGTGATTCGGTGGTAGTGATGGAGACTTAATCCTTTGCTTTGCTGGGTAAGCAACTCATATAAAGTTGATTTTGTCAAGGATTGTTAAGATGCGCTTACCCTGGTAGATATTGCCATAGACCGGATGAGTTGGGGAGCAATAAATATCTTAATGGTGAGTCTAATTTATGACAAGAGATTCATCCCAATCTATGGGGAGATATTAGATAAAAAAGGAAGTGGTAATCTCGAAGAACAGCAAGGTAAAAAAATTAAGGATATGGGAATCAAAAAATATGTCACAAGACCATACTTTTTCTAGGTTTTGTCCTGTCCTCGGTACTCTATGCCCTCATCCGTTGCCGTAAAGCCCTCTGCTTGCGCTAATATTTGTAGATTGTGGGCTATGGAGGCGAAGGAATCGGCGGGATATTCGATCAAAGTGGCGGAATCGAGAAAAGTTTCCACTCCCACGGGACAACCTAAATAATCAGCCACCGCTTTTGGAGTAGTAGAACCAAGGAGAATAGTTCCCGATTGTCTCACAGAAGATAGCTTTTCCCAGGGTTCATCGATCATTAAGGATAAATGGGTGGGAGCAAAAAGATTCGATAATTCGATCGCTTTCTCCAATGATTCCACCACCACGATTAAGCCATAATGAGCGATCGCTTTTTCCGTTAACAATCTCTGGGGATGTACCTGTAACTGTTTTTGTACTTCTTCCTGTACTATTAAAGCCAAAGCCTTATCCGTCGTCAATAAAATCGCAGCCGCTAGGGAATACTGTTCCGCTTGCGCTAATAGATCTAGGGCCAACTGTCTAGGATTAGCTTGATTATCAGCAATAATAACTAAATCAGAAGTAATAGAGAGATAATCGATTTTTACATGGTCAGAAACCAGTTTTTTAGCCAAATTAGTGTAAAAATCACCTATTCCGGCAATCATCTCCACAGGAGCGATCGTTTTTGTCCCGTAGGCTAAAGCGGCGATCGCCTGTGGTCCAGCCACCCGATAAATCTCACTAATACCCACCGATTGGGCTGCCACTAAAATCGCCGGATGGATGCGTAAATCCTCATCGGCGGGGGACACCATGACAATCCGTTTAACCCCCGCTATTTTGGCAGGAATCGCCTGTTGGAGCAATAAACTGAGATAGGCTCGTTTACCATCGGGAACGACAATTCCCACACTGTTAATCGGTTGATAACGTTTCCCTCGAACCGTACCATCCTCAGGAAACTGCACCCAAGCTTTGGGAAGACGCTGACGGTGAAAAGCCTCCATTTTTGCACAGGCAATAGCGATCGCATTTAATAAATCCTGGGACACCTGTTGATAAGCAGCATCGAGTTCCGAGCCACTCACCTTAAGTTGTTGTAGATTAAGGGACTGTTGGTAGAATTTTTCCGTGTAATCCACCAACGAGCGATCTCCAGTAAGTCGCACCTGATCGATAATCTCTCGGACAAGCGATTCTTTTTCCCGAATTTCCGGATCGTCGAATCGTTCCCGAATTCGTCTCAGTTCCGTTCTGGCTGACCATGGCTCTGTGATAATTCGCAACATCGAGCTATTATCCTCTAGGGGCGAAACGAGATTAAAAGGTTTTCACTTCTCACACTCTAGCTTATCGCTTTCAATCTTGACCAGGGAGGGAGACGAAGTCGGTTAATTTAGCCGTCAGGAGTCAGGAGTCAGGAGTCAGGAGTCAGGAGTCAGGAGTCAGGAGATAGGAGTCAGGAGATTATTTTTATTTTTTCTCCCCACACCCCACACCCCACACCCCACTTACCCCCTCCCCCAACCCGATTTCCCCAAGGTAACAAAACCAGATATTCTACTAAATAGTCGCCTATCACACCAGCCTGATCTCGTGGTCGTCCAATGCAGTTTGCCAAGATATTAATCGCCAATCGCGGGGAAATCGCCTTAAGAATCCTTCATAGTTGCGAAGAATTGGGCATTAGAACCGTTGCCGTCCACTCTACCATCGATCGCCATGCCCTTCATGTTCAATTGGCCGATGAGAGTGTTTGTATTGGTCCGCCTCCGAGCAGCAAAAGTTACCTAAATATCCCTAATATCATCTCGGCTGCCCTAACACGCAACGCCACGGCCATCCATCCCGGTTACGGTTTTTTGGCAGAAAACGCCCGCTTTGCCGAAATTTGTGCCGATCATCAGTTAACTTTTATCGGTCCGTCTCCCAGTGCTATTCTGGCTATGGGGGATAAATCTACCGCTAAAAAAACCATGCAAAAAGCGGGAGTTCCCACTATCCCCGGCAGTGGTGGTTTAATTACCTCAGAAGCGGAAGCAAAGCGGATCGCTGATGACATCGGTTATCCTGTCCTGATTAAAGCCACCGCCGGCGGTGGAGGGCGTGGGATGCGTCTTGTCAAGAGTGCAGATGAACTAGGTAATATGTTAAAAGCCGCCCAAGGGGAAGCAGAAGCTGCTTTTGGCAATTCAGGAGTATATCTAGAAAAATTTATCGAATGTCCCCGACATATCGAGTTTCAGATTTTGGCCGATAGTCACGGTAACGTGATCCATTTAGGAGAAAGAGACTGTTCGATTCAGCGACGACACCAAAAACTGCTAGAAGAGGCACCCAGCCCCTTCTTAACGCCCCATTTACGCTCAAAAATGGGTAATGCCGCTGTTAAAGCCGCTAAATCGATTAATTACGTCGGGGTGGGAACTGTGGAATTTTTAGTCGATAAACAGGGCAATTTTTACTTCATGGAAATGAACACCCGTATTCAGGTGGAACACCCCGTCACGGAGATGATCACGGGGATGGACCTGATCCGAGAACAAATTCTGGTGGCACAGGGCGAAAAACTGCAAATTAAGCAAGATCAGGTGATATTTAGAGGGCATTCGATCGAGTGTCGCATTAATGCCGAGGATCCCGATCACAATTTTCGCCCTCACCCCGGCAAAATTAGCGCTTATCTGCCCCCCGGTGGTCCGGGTGTCCGCATGGATTCCCACGTTTACACCGATTACGAAATCCCCCCCTATTACGATTCCCTAATTGGGAAATTAATTGTCTGGGGAGAAAATCGCGAAACTGCGATTAAACGCATGAAACGGGCCCTGCGGGAATGTGCGATCACGGGAGTACCGACAACTATTGATTTCCATCGTAAAATATTGGAAACTCCCGCCTTTTTAGCTGGAGATGTTTACACTAATTTCATCCAGGAACATCTCTTGCCCTAGGGCGTTACCATAAATTTTAGACGAGAGTAGGTTGGGGATAATAATGACAGTAGAAGTTAAATTTAACTCGTTTCAACTCAGCGATGAACAGTTCTTTCAACTTTGTCAGGATAACCGAGATTTACGCTTGGAACGCAACCCAAAAGGAGATTTAATTATTATGCCACCGACTGGAGGAGAAACCAGCAATTCTAACGCTGGAATCACTGCCCAATTATGGTTATGGAATAACCTACATAAATTAGGTGTAGTTTTTGATTCTTCTGGAGGATTTAAACTACCGAATGGGGCTGATCGCTCTCCCGATGCTGCTTGGATACCTTTAGATAAATGGCAAGCTTTAACCCCGCAACAAAAGGAAAGATTTTTACCTCTATCTCCCGATTTTGTCATTGAATTAATGTCTCCTAGTGACAACTTAGAAACGGCTAGGAAAAAAATGCAGGAATATTTAGATAATGGGACTCGTTTGGGTTGGTTAATCAATAGAAAAACTAGAGAAGTAGAAATTTATCGTCAAGGACAGGCAGTAGAAATTTTAACTAATCCAGAGAGTTTATCGGGGGAAAATATTTTATCTCAATTTGTCTTAGAACTTGATAATATTTGGTAATTCTATAATCCTATAAAAGAGAATCTATGATGACAGTAGTAGAAATTAAATTTGAATCTTGGCAACTGAGCGATGAACAGTTTTTTCAACTTTGTCAGGATAACCGAGATTTACGTTTGGAACGCAGCGCTAAAGGAGATTTAATTATTATGCCACCAACCGGAGGAGAAACTGGTAATTCTAACGCTGGAATCACTGCCTAATTATGGTTATGGAATAACCTACATAAACTAGGTGTAGTTTTTGATTCCTCCACGGGGTTTAAACTACCGAATGGGGCCGATCGCTCTCCCGATGCTGCTTGGATACCCTTAGAAAAATGGCAAGCTTTAACCCCGCAATAAAAGGAAAGATTTTTACCTCTATCTCCCGATTTTGTCATTGAATTAATGTCTCCTAGTGATAGCCTAGAAACTGCTAGGAAAAAAATGCAGGAATATTTAGATAATAGGACTCGTTTAGGTTGGTTAATCAATAGAAAAATTAGAGAAGTAGAAATTTATCGTCAAGGACAGGCAGTAGAAATTTTAACTAATCCAGAAAGTTTATCGGGGGAAAATATGCTGCCAGAATTTAGTTTAAATCTTACCTTGATTTGGTAAGCCAATTTAGGGGGCGATTCAAAACGTGCAATGTAGGGGCGCAACGCTTGCGCCCCTACATTGCAACATTGTCAACATTATTTTGGGCTTTAACTCAACAAGGACATTATTGACTCAAGAAAGATTTTTTGAGTTTTTGTATTAATTTGGCAGGGTTCTGTATATGATATCTTAAATCAATATGATTTATTCTGGCAAATTCGATTCGAGTGGCTGGTGATCTAGGACTGTTAATCTCCTGAATTTGTCGAGCAAAAAAAGGGAAAAATTGATATTCATTTAAAATCAATTCTCTAGCATGAGTGATAGCCTCTAAGTTTTTTTCCCATTGTTGACTGGCGATCGCTTCTTGGATAATTTCAATTGCCTCTTGGGGTTTATTAATATCAATCCAAATAAAAGATTCTTTAGGAAAGTAATCACTGAGGTTGACACAGCCATAGTAAATAGGCATCGTATAGCTTAAAAAACAGTCAGCTAACTTTTCACTCCAATAGTGTAAACCACTGTAGTTCTCGATTGCCAAAGAATATTTATAAGGAGCTAATCCATCCCATTTATCAGGAATTCGCTTAAATCCGTTTCCCCACAAATCAATTTCCAAAACTTGGCTGATTTTTTCCAAAAATTTCAGCCGATCTTGGTGTCCTTTAAACATTTTTTTATTACTGGTAATCCAAGAAAGTTGTCTGGTTTTATCAGGGACTTGACAGCTTTTTAAATAATCATAGTCTTTGTCAACATACCATCTTAAAGCTGGTTGCGTGTGAATGTATTTAGTCCCTTTTAAGCTCATATCCGTTGTATAAACTCGACTAAACTTTCCAAACCCTTTAGCAAACCACTTGTAGTTAGGCACAGGGGGTTCTTGAATAATAGCCCAAATATTTTCTGGGGAGCATTCAACGACAGTAAGCTCAGGAACAAAATTGATAATAACTACAAAGTCAGGATTTGACACTGAATCAAATGTAAACTTTATATCACCCCATTGACCTGAATGATTAGGGGTTTGTCTGATTATGAGACCCCTTGATCTTTCAGAACCCTCAATAACTCTTACTACAGTCATCCTCTTAAGTCCAGTCCCATTAGGCTACGATAAATTTTGAAAAGCACGTTAAGACTACCACCATTGTATTGGCGAAAAACTTTGGGTATGACCTGCATTTTTTCTTCTTTTAACCGACAGCCATGCCAAGGAAGTTTTCGACTTCCACGCAAAAATATTTGACCGTCATATCCACAAAATAAATAGGTCAGCAAGCTGAGATCAGTTCTTAAAGTAAATGGAGAGTTATCATGAATTTCAAACAGGTTAAAATACTCTGACTTAATAAAAAAGCCGTTCTGTCGAAGACAACAAATCAACTCGTACCCTTTACTTTGAGCTAATTTAACCAATGCTAACAAACTTGACCCTTGACTGATTTTCGGATTAGCCGGTTGGATAAAATCTACTTCAGTGGGAATAGTTGGATTAAACTCTATACAAATCAACTTTGGCCGATAAACTTTCACGGCGTTCCAAATATGATAATCATTCCCATCTACATCTATTGATAGAAAATCAAAATCGGTCGGGATCGGTGTATCAGCCAAAATGGAGTCAAGGTTATCGGAACTTTCCCAACCTACAAACCTATTGACTGGGATAATCTTAGGATTTTGAGCGAACCTCGCTTTTAAGTCGTTAAACTTAGAGGAACTACCTTCGATGAGAACAGCAGAGTAATTTTGATTTTCAATGAGATTGCAGGTGTTACTCAAGTGGACACCATCCCATGCCCCAAATTCTACACACCAGCTATCCCTATCAGGAAGAATATCCAAGATTTTTTCGATAACTCCATCCTCCCCTGTTTGAGAATACACATTTTTACCGTAGTCTAGTAACCAATTGGATGGTTTTACGAACTCGTCTTTTGGAGAACTGTTGATCTGGGCAGTCATTTGAAGTTATAAGTGTACAAACATAAAATCGGACGTTTGACCTGGGCTTAATCTAGCATAAAGACTAATTTAGCATATAAAACATTTCTGCTAGGCGATGCGCCCCTGATTGTCTCACACTTTGTTCTAATCTAATCCACAAATGTTGAATTCTGTAATAAAACTTAACATTTACCCCATCTCGAAGACATTTGTTAACATTTCATGACTTTATCCATCCAGTGTAGAAAGCTAATTTCCGGCTCTTCTGGTTTCTGTGTGGAAACGAGGTCTATACTGATAGAATATCCGCAAAATAGTCCTAAAAGTCTTGCCCAATAAGAACTTCAGGATTTCATAAGCAAAAATTATCACACAAAGTCGAGAAGAGCCGAATTCAAGAGAAACTATCTAAAATATACTCCAATTATAGTCAACTCTGATGTGCTTGTTCTCGACCTTTTTTTAAGATTAAAAACTTGTGATACTGAAGAACTAATTTTGAGGTTTCCGCCTATTCATTAAAATTAAAAATTAATTTTAATGAAGATAGTCATAATCAAGGATTTCTGCAAGGGTGAAGGGTGATTCAATCGGTAATAAATCAGCAGTAAGTTGATATTTTCTGAAAGTATCTTCTCTGGCTGCTTGGTAACAATCTATCCAGATTTCAGGAATCAATCTTCTCAGACTTGGACTCTCTTTTAATAAGCGTTGAACTTGTCGGCGTTGTTCAACAACTGTGCTGCGCCACCCTTGAGCATTTGCTTCCTTTTCAGTTAGCCAGTAAGTCAATTTAAGCAAATGTTCGGCAATGACGGTTAAGCGACTTTCTAGTTCTCGTTTTTCACTCCTTCCCATCGTTTCAATTTCTTCGATCAAATTTTCTAAGTCTAATTTTTCAAAACGATGTTCTTTGAGTAAATTAGCGGTTTCTTGTAACCATCGGTAGAAATCTTCTTGATAAAGACTTTTACCTGAGGAAACTAAAGACTTTTCGATGCTCATTTGATGATGACCTAGAAAAAAGAATTCTTAGATAATTTTAAAGCGACTCCCTGATCTCGAGAAGATTGGCAGAATATCGCAGGATGACCCCTGAAAACATCAGAGCTTTAAATTTAAGCTAAAATTAGGTAAAACATCTTCACCCGATAAATCAGTGGGATTTTCTAATATTTCTACCTCCTTTCCTTGACGATAAATTTCAACTTGCCGATTCTGGGGATCGATTAACCAGCCTAACCTTGCGCCATTTTCCCTATACTCAAGCAGTTTTTTCTGTAATTTGTCAAGACTATCGGATTCAGAGCGCAATTCCACCACAAAATCGGGACAGAGGGGAATAAATCCCTTTTTCTGCTTAGGGGTTAAAGATTCCCAGCGTTCTCGACTCACCCAAGATAGATCAGGAGAACGAATCGCCCCATTTGGTAGTATAAATCCGGTGGAAGAGTCAAACCCGACTCCTAAAGCTTCATTTTCTTCGCACCAGCGACCCAGTTGAGTCGTTAAGCTAAAATTACGCTGTCCTGATTCGCCACCTGTCGGGGGATTCACGATTAATTCTCCTTGGGCTGTACGTTCTAATTTTAAGTCCCGGTTGACCTCCGCAAGGGCTTCAAACTGTTCAAGGGTTATAGAGAGAGCGATCGCGCTAGGAATTTCTAAGGAGAGGGTTTCGGGTGAGGTAGTAACTGCTAACATAATCCTTTGATCAGGTGCAACTTATACTATTAAAGATTATCGGTCAAGTTTCTGCACAGAATTCTTTAGCTTGCGCTGAACAAATTCCCGATTTTTTAGGGAAACTTCCACCTCAATCGGGCGGTTTCACTAAATAACAGGTTACAATAGCCAATAATTAACTAAATTTACCTAAAAACTATCGATCGTGTTCTACGCTATTGATTTCGGAACCAGTAATACCGTCATTACTCGTTGGAATGGGGCGACAAATAGGGCCGAAACCGTGAAATTATCGGAGTTATCCCAACAAATAGCCGACAATCCGCCTCTAATTCCCAGTTTACTCTATATTAAATCAGCCAATCCTCTGCAAGTAATTGCCGGTCAAGCAGTGCGCGATCGGGGTTTAGATATCGATCGAGATCCGCGTTTTTTTCGTCGCTTTAAACGAGGTATCGGGGCAAAAATTCAAGGATTTTTACCGGAATTAGAGGAAACTGTCCTCAGTTTCGAGGGAGTTGGCCAATGGTTTCTTGATAGCATCATCGACAACTTAAAAAACACCACCTTGGAAACCCCCCAATCTCTAGTTTTAACCGTCCCCGTCGATAGTTTTGAAAGTTACCGCAATTGGTTAAGCAATGTTTGTCAGGGATGGGAAATCGAACAAATTCGCCTAATTGATGAACCCACGGCCGCCGCTTTGGGTTATGGAAGCACGGGTGATCAAGTGATTTTAGTGGTAGATTTTGGCGGTGGCACCCTCGATCTTTCTTTGGTACAATTAGATTTAGATAATCCTCAAAAAAATCAAGGTTTTATTCTCAAGTGGGGAGAAAAACTTTTAGGCAATAATTCCGCCCAAAAAACTAAACTAGCCAGAGTTTTAGCCAAGGCGGGGACAAATTTAGGTGGGTCAGATATCGACGATTGGATTGTCGATTATTTTGCCCAAAAGCAATCTTTAGCGAAAACTTCCCTAACTACTCGTCTAGCAGAAAGATTAAAAATTAAACTTTCTTCCCAATTAACCGCTGAGGAGGTATATTTTGATGAGGAAAATTTCGAGAGTTACGAGTTAAGCCTAGATCGAAAACAATTGACCGATATTCTCCAACAACAAAACTTTTTTAATCAATTAGATGATTTAATGACGGGAGTTTTGCAACAGGGAAGACGCAATGGAATTGAAGTTAGCGACATCGATGCGGTGTTATTAGTTGGGGGAACCGTACAAATTCCGGCGGTAAAAGATTGGGTGCGACAGTATTTTGATAGTAGTAAAATTAAAGAGGATAGACCCTTTGAAGCGATCGCTTTGGGAGCGTTACAATTAGCCCAAGGTTATCAAGTCAAAGATTTTCTCTATCATAGCTACGGCATTCGTTACTGGAATCGTCGCAAAAACGCCCACGCTTGGCATCCAATTATTAACTCTGGACAACCCTATCCTATGGAAAAACCCGTGGAATTAGTCCTAGGTGCTTCTGTGGACAATCAACCTAGCATTGAATTAATTATCGGTGAATTAGGCACAGAAAGGGGGGCAATGGAGGTCTATTTTGATGGCGATAAATTAATCACTCGTTCCCTCGGTAATGGAGAAACTAGCGTCCAACCCTTAAATGATCGCGAGGGGTCCCGTTCGATCGCTAAACTCGCTCCTTTAGGTTTCCGGGGTAAAGATCGCATTAAAGTGCAGTTCTGGATTGATGATCAGTGTTTTCTGCGGATTAATGTGGAAGATTTACTCAGCCAAGAATTGTTACTAAATAATCAAATTGTCACCAAATTAAGCTAGGGTTTACGGCAAAAAGTTGCTCGTGGGGGCAGGGTGTGGGGTGTGGGGTGTGGGGTTTTACCGATTTTGAGGTAGTCAGTTACCTAATTTTCAGGGAAAAAGTCCAGGGATTTTACCCCGGATCACTCCAATGGTCAACACTTTTTGAGGGAAAAAAGTCTAAAAGCCTTATCTAACAAGGTTTTTAGATTTATTCAGCAAACCCTACCTAATTTTTAGGAAAAAATTACCTGAATTTTACCCCCGCTTACTCCCATATCTGGTACTTTTTGATTTCCAAAAAGTCTAAATTTTAGATTTATTCAGCCTGCTCTAAGCTAGACTTGGCTTCACCTAAAAATCAAGTGCAGACTCATAGTAAGTTTGCACTGATATTATCGCAATATTCTGTTTTACTGGTGGCTTTATCGACTGTGATCGCGCACGGGGATCGGGATTAGTTCGGGTTCGGGTTCGGGTTCCGGACCAAAAACACTCTCGACCAGTTTGCGCGCCCATTCTCTCAATTTTTCTATCACTTCATCTAAATAGTCCATTGACCAAATGGCTCCTTTGAGATACTAGCTATGAGTTTTCGTCGATTGATCCCCGCAACAGCCACGCAAAAGCTTGATTCTAGAGAATTTTAACTAATTTTTATCGTTTGGCTGTTCAATCTGACGAACGGGGGAATCTATATCTTGTACTTATATTAAGCTTAACATAACTTTTTAGTCTGAGTATATATTCTTGGTAATTCTTTTTTAAGATATTGTTAATAAGTTCCGTCGTAGGCGATCGAGGGCGGTATAGGCACTAATCTGGCGAATAGTCAAGCGAGATCGATTTTCTCCGAAACGATGCTCTGATACGGTGACATTTCGCCGAGGATCGGCTAAACCGATATAAACTAGGCCCACGGGTTTTGTCTCGCTGCCACCTCCCGGTCCGGCAATACCCGTGATACTGATCCCCCAATCGGTAGCGAGGCGTTTTTGCACTCCTAGAGCCATCTGTTGGGCAACAATGGCACTGACAGCCCCGACATTATTTAAATCCTGCTCATTTACGTCTAAGAGGGCAACTTTTACCCGATTATCGTAGGAAATAACCCCACCCCAAAAATAATCGGAACTGCCGGCGATTTGGGTGATAATTTCCCCTAATCCCCCTCCGGTACAGGATTCTGCCACACTCAAAGTTTGTTTTTGTCGCCGCAACAGTTCCCCCACTACCGAGGGTAAAGTATCATCATCGGCCCCAAAATAATCTAATCCGGCGATTTCCTTAATTTCCGTCGCTACCGGTTCAATTACCTGCAAAGCAGCCTCTAAAGAAGGGGCTTTCGTCGCAATTCGCAAACGCACTTCGCCTAAACCAGCATAGGGGGCAACGGTGGGATTAGTCAGATCAAATAAATGGACAACTTTTTCCGCTAAAGCTGACTCACCGATACCGCGAAATTTCAGAGAACGACTATAAATCCTCTCTTTGCCCCATCCTTGACTTTTTAGGTAAGGAATGGCCGTTTCTACCCACATTCTCTTCATTTCTGAGGGTACTCCGGGGAAAGTGAGAATAGTTACGTTAGTCTCTGGTTGCCAGATCATGCCGGGGGCGGTTCCGGTCGGATTTGGCAAAAAATCGGCTCCCACGGGTATTAAAGCCTGTTTACTGTTACTAGGAGGCATTTCTCGCCCTAAACTCGTAAATTTAGCCTCGATTTCTGCTAAAATCTCTTTATCTTCTCTAAGGGGCGTTTGGAAAAAATCGGCGATTGTTTCTGTGGTTAAATCGTCGGGAGTCGGTCCGAGTCCCCCGGTAAAAATTAAAATTGAGGAACGTTCTCGGGCAATAGCGATCGCTTTTTTCAGTCTTTCTACATTATCCCCCACCACCGTTTGATAATAATGGGGAATGCCTAATTTTGCCAATTCTAGAGCTAAATATTGGGCGTTAGTATTAACTATATCCCCTAATAATAATTCCGTTCCTACACAAATAATTTCAGCGGCCATAATTTTTGACAATTAGCTTAAGATTTTCAATTTGGATCATTAACTGATCTCCTGTCACCATCGTTCGATCGGGTTTCGGTAACGATGGTCATGGAAGTTAACCATATCAATGCGCTCCCACATTGTACCAGTAAGCTATCAACAATCAAAGTCTTGTATATTAGACCTCTTGTAAAAATCAAAAATTGTTGTTAGGGTTAGGAGTCAGTAGCCGGTCGTCAGGAGTCAGGAGAATTAAGAATGAATAATAATCAATTAAACGGTCTATTTACAGATTTTATGTAATTTAATCCTTGTTTTTGCCGTTTTTGAAGCCTCAAAAATTAATTATACAAGAGGTTTATTAAATGCCAGTTTTAATAACCAGATTTAGTATCACTACCCATTAGCAAACGTAAAATCAGCGCATTATTGCCTTATATAGCAATAATTGATCATAATCAAGCATAACAAGGTATTGCCGATCATCACCTCTTCCTTCCCGCCATTACAAACCCCACCAAAATCATCTAAAATTAAAATGTCCACTAAATAATAAAATTCTATGACTCGCTGGTTTAATATTGCCGGTCCCTGTAAAGACGATATCCACTATATGTTATCTCCCACAGTACGATTACCAGATTTAGAGGAGCTAATTGAACAAGAAAGTTATTTTGTCCTTCATGCACCACGACAAACAGGGAAAACCACCGCTATGTTATCCCTAGCAAAACAACTTACCGACACCGGAAATTATGCCGCAGTCATGGTATCAGTGGAAGTAGGAAGTGCATTTAATCATGATCCTACTGCCGCAGAATTGGCAATTTTAGGGGCATGGTATAATACAATAAATATCCGTTTACCTAAAGAATTGCAACCAGCTGCTAAACAATGGCAACAGGAACAACCGGGAAGCAGAATTAAGGCTTTTTTATCAGATTGGGCAACATCCTTAAACCGCCCTTTAGTATTATTTATAGATGAAATTGACTCTTTACAAGACCAAACATTAATATCAGTTTTACGACAGTTAAGAGATGGTTTTCCTAACCGTCCTGAAAATTTTCCGACCTCAGTAGGATTAATTGGTTTACGAGATGTGAGAGATTATAAAGTAGCATCTGGTGGTAGTGATAGATTAAATACATCTAGTCCTTTTAATATCAAAGTTGCTTCTCTGACTATGCGAAATTTTAATCTTGCAGAAGTGGGAGAATTATATCAACAACATACAGCAGCAACTGGACAACTTTTTACACCAGAAGCAATAGAAACAGCGTTTGATTTAACCCAAGGACAACCTTGGTTAGTCAATGCTTTAGCTAAAGAAATTGTAGAAAAAATGGTAAAAGATAGAAGTATTGCTATTACCGAAGAAAACATTTTACAAGCTAAGGAAATATTAATTGCTCGTCAGGATACTCATTTAGATAGTTTAGCGGAAAAACTCAGAGAAAAACGAGTTAAAAACATTATTGAACCAATTTTAGCAGGGCAAACCTTACCCGATACCCTAGCAGATGATAGGCAATATTTAATAGATTTAGGATTATTACGACGTGATCCGATGGGGGGATTAGTTATTTCTAACCCCATTTATCGTGAAGTAATTCCCCGCGTTTTAGTACAAGGAACTCAGGACAGTTTACCTTTAATTAGTCCTAGTTGGTTGACAGCAAAAGGTGAATTAAATATAGATGCTTTATTAACAGCATTTCTCAAGTTTTGGCGACAGCATGGAGAACCATTATTAAGTAGTGCTGCTTACCATGAAATTGCTCCGCATATAGTATTAATGGCTTTTTTACATCGTGTGGTTAATGGTGGAGGAGTTTTAGAAAGGGAATATGCAATTGGTAGTGATAGAATGGATTTATGTTTGCAGTATAAAGATGTAACTTTAGGGATTGAATTAAAAGTATGGCGGGATAAAAAACGCAATCCGCAAGCTGACGGAATTGAACAATTAGAATCTTATTTAGGGCGTTTGGGTTTAGATTTTGGTTGGTTATTTATCTTTGATAGGAGGAAAAATGCTTTACCAATGGAAGAAAGATTATCCACTGAAGTTGTGGTGACAGAAAATCAATATAGAATTACTGTAATTAGGGCTTGAGTTTTATATTTTTTGTTTGACGCAGAGGCGCTACAGTCGCAGAGAGGAGAACGGAAAGAGGGATTTTTGCAGATCATTTTTCTCTGTATCCTTGAAAATTGTAGAGTAAACAAAGACTAAAGACAACTTTTAGGGATTAGGGAAAAAGACGATTTTTCCCAGAATGCCTAGTATTCCTGTCACCAAAATTCCGACAATGCCAAGAAACCCATTAGTGGTAATATTCACCCGTGCATTCAGGTCATCAATAGGCTTTTCTATTTCCATAACTTTAGAATCTAGGGCCTTAATATCCCCTCTTATTTCTGATTGTCCTATCTCTAGCTTAGTGAGACGCTCATTAACATCTCTTTGTAAAGAGTCGATTTTTCCCTCAATCCTTGTCAGGACAGTTTCAAGGGAATAAGTTACGGTTTCGTTAGACATTGTGCTAAACTCCTACTTTTGATAACTTTAATTAGGGCTTGCTGAAAAAATAAGATAGGAAAAATTTATGATGCTAAGGGCAACTTCTAGGGGTTGCCAATAAACCCAAAAAGTTTAGCTGCTCCTCCTAAAATAGCAACAACAAGGGCGATCAAAATGCCTCGATTAGTAAACTCTTGATAGGCAACTCTAGCGGTCAATCCGTCAATTTTTGTGCTTAGTCGCTCATCTAAAGCTTTAATTTCTCCTTTAAGTTCTGCCTGTCCGATTTCTAATTTTGTCAGACGTTGCTCGATTCTATCAGCTTTGTGGTTGACTTCCTTGATGCTGTCTTTGATTTCCTTAAGAACCGTTTCAAGGGAATAAGTTACGGTTTCGTTAGACATTTGCTAAACTCCCAGAGTCATCCTGCCGCTATCTTAATTATTAATCCTTTTTCTAGTTTAAGACGGCTTACGGTTCACTGCCACGATTGCGCCAGACTTGCCAACCGACGTAACCGAGGAGGAGAGTCGCACCAAAGGCAAAACCCCAACCACTGGGAACATTGGAAAAACCGAGGGCTAAACTGCCCACCCAGAGAGTTAGAGCGTAGATAAATAATACTGTCAGACGGTGAGAGATACCCGCTTTCAGTAAACGATGGTGTAAATGACGTTTATCAGCCACAAAAGGGGATTTTCCGCGTTTGAGACGGGAAATAATCACCGTGGACATATCGAGGAGAGGAACCGCGAGGATGAGATAGGGCAATAGGACGGCGGTAACGGCAACAGTAGTCACAGCAGTAGTTTTAGCCAATCCAATCACCGCCACACCCGCCAGGGTAAAACCCATAAAATAGGCCCCACCATCCCCCATAAAAATTTGGGCGGGGTTAAAATTGTAACGCAGAAAACCCAAGGCCCCACCCGCTAAAGCGGCGGCGATAATAGCGGCGGCCGGTTGTCCCATCACCAAAGTTACAATCAAAATCACCACGGCAGATATACCCGAAACCCCCGCCGCTAATCCATCTAAACCGTCAATCCAATTAATCGCGTTAGCCATCCCCACTAACCAGAGGAGAGTAATCGGTAAACTTAGCCAATGAATTTGTAATAAATCGCCGAAGGGAATAGAGAGGAAATCGATCCTCACCCCAGCTTGCCAAGCTAGAAAAGCGACGCTAAACTGCATTACCAGACGATTGAGGGGGGAAAGATTAAAAAGATCATCCGCTAGACCGATGAGAAAAAAGCCCAAACCGCCTAGGGTTACGCCCCACACTTCCCATTCTCGATCGCTGTTTAAACCAGCAAACCCTCCCAACCACCAAACGATCAGGAGGGCAGTTAAAGCGCCGACAAAAATCGAAACTCCCCCCAGTCGAACCATAGGCTTTTCATGGACCTTCCTTTCGTTGGGTTTATCGACGTAACCGCTTTTCAGTCCGACGGTTCTGACGAGGGGGGTACTCCAAAGTACCACGGTATGGGCGATCAGAAAAGCAATTAGATAGTATAAATCTCCGGACATGGGAATTGGGGGGCGATTTAATTCACAATTGGCCACTGACAGGTAATCGCCAATTATGAACTTTTATTATCTCTCTTTTTAGGCCAAGGCGGGGACGGAAATATGGAGATGGGGATAGAGGGGGAAGCTTTCACAGAGTTTAGCTACCCGTTGACGGCAAGCAGTTCTCAGGGCTTCATCACCTGGATTAAGGAGAATATCGGCGATAATGTTGCCAATCTCGATAAATTCCGTTTCTCCTAGTCCTCTGGTGGTCATAGCCGGGGAACCCAAGCGCAGACCACTGGTGACAAAGGGAGACTCGGGATCGAAGGGAACAGTGTTTTTATTAGCGGTAATATTAATGGTACTCACCAGGCGATCGGCTTCTTTCCCGGTCATGCCCACGGATCTCAAATCGAGTAACATCAAGTGATTATCCGTACCATCAGTGACAATTTTAATCCCTCTAGCCTTCAACTGACCGGCTAAAGCTTGGGCATTAGCGATTACTTGGCCCGAATAGATTTTAAACTCCGGTTTCAGGGCCTCCCCAAAAGCCACAGCTTTCGCCGCAATCACGTGTTCTAGGGGTCCGCCTTGGGTACCGGGGAAGACGGATTTATCGAATTTTTTGCCTAATTCCTCGTCTTTGGTCATAATTAAACCCCCCCTAGGACCGCGCAGGGTTTTGTGAGTGGTGGTAGTTACCACATCACAGTGGGGTAGGGGGTTAGGATGATGACCGGTGGCCACTAAACCGGCAATATGGGCGATATCTGCCATCAGGTAGGCCCCCACTTCGTCAGCGATGGCGCGGAATTTCTCGAAATCAATCCGGCGCGAGTAGGCAGAATAACCGCAGATAATTAGTTTTGGTTTTTCCTTGCGGGCGATGTCAAGGATGAGATCGTAGTCGAGGAGTTCGGTTTCGGGACTTACTCCGTACTGTACGACTCGGAACCATTTTCCGGAAACGTTAACGGGGGAACCGTGGGTAAGATGACCACCGTGGGAGAGATCCATGCCCATAATCGTATCGCCGGGCTGCAAGAGGGTCAGGAAAACGGCGAAATTAGCTTGGGCGCCAGAGTGGGGTTGTACGTTAGCGTGATTTGCCCCAAATAGTCGTTTAACCCGATCGATCGCTAATTGTTCCGCTTCGTCAATGTATTCGCAACCGCCATAGTAGCGTTTTTTGGGCAGTCCTTCGGCGTATTTGTTGGTTAAAACTGAACCCTGGGCGGCCATGACGGCAGCCGAGGTAAAGTTTTCACTAGCGATTAATTCTAGGTGATTTCTTTGACGTTGCAGTTCTTTTTGCAAAATCCCTGCGATCGCTGGATCGGTCAAGGATAGTATATCTAAGTTCGTATCAGTCACGGTTACTCGATCCTTTTTTTAACAATTTACCTGTAATCAATGGGTCACTTTCTCCATTTTGGCACAATCTCTAATCTTCCGACACACCGGTGAGCTTAATTGCTTCTCTTCGGTATCGCTCTTCGATTGTCAACTGTTAGGGGTCAAATCTTCATTTTCCTTATTAAGGGGGGATTAAAGGGGGGACTAAGGGGGGATCGGCACCCCCCTTATCAAGGGGGGCAGGGGGGATCGAACCTAAAATCCATTTTTAATTTAATTATAACCAGCTACTTAATATTAGCCAATAGAACCCCCCAAAAGCTGGGATTGAGTGATAAAATCAGAAGTAATGCCCAATTTTAACGGTGATTTTCCCTTTAAAAATAACAACTTAGTAGAAGTTTTACAAAAAGTTGACAAATTTTAAAAATAGGGTGGATTACCTTCAAGATAACCACCGGAAAACTACCATTAATTATCTGTAATCAACCGGTATTTCTCATCCCTGCGGCAATACCATTAATCGTCATTAAAGCGCCCCTTAATAACTCCTCTTTAGAATAGCGGAAATGAATCACACCGGATTGAGCTTGACTATTGTATTGACGTAAACGCTTGAGGAGAGACACCTGTAGAAAACCGAGGGGAACGATCGAACCGTTGCGTAACTGCACCGAGCGCTGTAAACTCGGATCATTATCCAATAAATGTTTCTCGCCGGTGATCTGGAGAACAATCTCGCTAGTGCGATTATATTCCTCTTTAATCCTTTCAAACAGACGTTGAAAACGTTCTCGATCTTCCTGTTTAGAAAGTTCACTGACGTAGTGATAGGCCATCTGTAGATCCACCTTTGATAAAGTCATTTCTGCCTTAGAAATCACCATCTGGAAGAAAGGCCACTTGTGATAAAAATGGCGTAACAATTCCAAATTTCGGTTAGGAGAATCATCGAGAAATATCTGTAAAGCTGTCCCTAAACCATACCAAGCCGGTAAAAGAAAACGGGTTTGGGTCCAACTAAATACCCAGGGAATTGCCCGCAGGGTACTTAAATCCTGTTGACCACTTTTCCGGCGGGCCGGTCGGGAACTAATCTGTAAAAGACTAATTTCAGGAATGGGAGTTACAGACAGAAAGAAGTCTAAAAAGTCCGGTTCTTCATAAATCAAACTGCGATAGGTTTGCCGTGAACAGGTGGCCAAGTCCTCCATGATGCGATTCCAAGGTTCGAGATCATCAAAACCACTGCCCAGTAAACTTGCCTGTATGACTGCCGTTACGGCGGTTTCGAGGTTATACAAGGCCAATTCCGGTAAAGAGTATTTCGAGGCTAAAACCTCGCCCTGTTCCGTGATTTTAATGCGACCGTTAATCGTTCCCCGGGGTTGGGCGAGGATAGCGGCGTAGGCCGGTCCACCACCGCGACCAACGGAACCACCCCGGCCATGAAAAAGACGTAGATCCACTCCGTATTGTTTAGCAGTTTTTTGTAAAGCTTTCTGGGCCTTATGAATTTCCCAATTACTGCTTAAAAAGCCAGAATCCTTGTTACTATCGGAGTAACCCACCATAATCTCCTGTAAATTACTCGGTTGGAGGATGGCAGGTTCCGGGGTCACTTCCTCCCCGTTTAAAGCCCCTAAATGGTCGTAACCGCCGGCTAGGGCTGCCCGGTAGAGGGGCAATTCAAACAAAGTCTGCATGATGCCGGGGGCGTGTTTGAGGTCATCGACGGTTTCAAAGAGGGGAACAATGCGGAGGGAGCTGCGGCTAGTGGCGGGGTCGTATAAACCAGCTTCTTGGGCTAATAACAGCACTTCTAGCACATCGCTGGCCTCGTTGGTCATGCTGATAATGTAGGTTTGGCAGATTTCCAGACCGAATTCCCCTTGCAGACTTCTTAAAACTCGCAGGGTTTCAATGGTTTCGCAGGTTCTTTCCGAAAAGGGCATTTCCCGGGGAATTAAGGGGCGACGGGTTTTTAATTCCGCCACTAACCAGGCGATTTTTTCTGATTCGCTTAATTGGCCGTAGGGTTTGGGTAAAACTCCGAGATAGGCGGCGATTTCTTCGATACATTCGGCGTGACGGGTGGATTCTTGCCGAAAATCTAACTGAGTCAGGACAAAGCCGAAAATCTCCACTTGGGCGATCAGTTGATCCAGTTCTTGACAGGAAAGACCAGTTTGAAGGAGACTGCGCTGTAATAGCTTTAATTCGGCTAAAAACTCGGAACCAGAGCGATAGATGTTGGTTTCGTTGAGTTTAGTTAATAATTGTCGTTCTTCCGGGTCATTGAGGCGATCATTGCGATCGCGGGTATTTTCCAGACGTTTTTGAATAAAGGCCAATTTGAGGCGATAGGGTTCCTGACGGTAGCGGATTGCTAACTGGCTATAGATTTCGGGCATTTGCTGTTTATCTCTGTCCAGGGAGTCCAGCAACTCCGGCAAGACGTGACACCAGTGCAGGGAGGCGCTTAAAATACTGGTCAGGTCGTGAATAGCATCGAGATATTTTTTAACAACGAGATTGCGCTGATAACAGCAGGTTTTCCAGGTGACTTCGGGGGTAACGGAGGGATTGCCATCCCGATCGCCCCCCACCCAAGAACCAAAGCGACAGAAGTTATTTTTCGGCGCTTGTAAACGGGGAAAGGAGGATTGTAGGCTTTGCTGCAGACGCAGGGTTAACTGGGGTAGGGAATCGAAGAGAACTTCATCGAAGTAGTGAAGGGCATAATCCACCTCATCGACGACGGTGGGTTTAAATTGATGTAGTTCATCTGTTCGCCACCAAAAACGTATTTCTTCTTTTAACTGTTTGGTGACTGTCTGTGCTTCTCTGGAGTTAGTTAACCCCATACTGCGAAAGATTTCTTCTGCTTGGTCGAGTTTTTCGAGAATGCCCGAGATGCGGCGCTGTTTAATGCGAATGGTATGACGGACAATTTCCGTGGGGTGGGCCGTAAAAACCAGACGAATATCTAATTGATCGAGAAGACGCTGAATTTCCTGGGGGGGGACGTTCACCTGTTTAAGATAGGGAAATAACCAGTGAAATAGCCCCGATTTTGGGCTGGAGTGATCGGACTCGTTTAGGGTTTTTTCTAGCCAATCGGCCCCGACAATGGTGGCTAAAAGGCTTTTTTGCGTTGGTTCAGCCTTGGGACTTTCGTTTTCTTCCCCGATCACCGTCCGTCGCAGTAGTTGCTGATCCCTTTGTTCGTAGTGTTGTTCGATTATATTTATTAACTGGAAATAGAGGGCAAAAGCGCGGGTAACTTTGATCGCTTCCCCTAGTTCCAAGTCTTCGATCATTTTGGCGATCATTGCTTCCGGACTATCATCGGTCACTTGTCCTTCCTCAGAACAGAGATGGCGCAGTAATTCCAGTAAATCAACTAATTCTTGACCACATTCGGAGATCAAGACTTCTTTCCATAAATCTTCGATTAATTTCAGTCTTTGCTGCAGAAACAGGTTGGAAGTGCTGAAAATATCCTGTTCGGTTTCGGTTGAGGGGACAAGGACGCTCATAATTTCAGTAATCAGTAATCAGTAATCAGTAAACAGTCATCAGTCATCAGTCATCAGTGAAAAGAAAGCTCAGAACTTGCCCGTTAATACTATTCACTGAAAACTCAAATCTGATCATTGATAACTGATAACTGATCACTGATTACTGATATATCGGGATTAGTTCTTTACGGTTTGTCAAAAATGAGATTGTATCCCAAAGAATCACATTTTTCCGATTTTTAACAAAAACTTCACTATCCTGCCTCTTTTCAGGGGGCAAAAGGACTTTTTTCTTGGATTATTTGGTCACTGTTGACCGGTAACTGATCGGGAATATTGAGAAGGGGCAAGCGATCGCCCCGAAAGATTTCCTCGCTGTCTTTCCCGACTTCTATCAACCAATTATTAATAGAACGTAGTCCTAAGTAGGATAAAAGAAAGGGACTAACTGCTAGACTAAGCCAAAGCTCGATCGGTTGAGTTTTCATGGCAATTTCTCGGTTAAAGGACGGCGTTTGATGCGACGAATCGGAAAATTAGCAATCAGGGCGGTAGTTCGTTGGTCACTTTCTAAGAGTAACTCGGTTTCCTCGGTGTCGATATCAAGATAACGACCGACCACTTCTAAGATTTCTTGACGCATCATATCGAGAAGTTCGGGACTAAGATCGGCGCGATCATGGGCCAGAATAAGTTTTAAGCGTTTTTTAGCTTGGTCGCCACTTTTGCCCGAACCGCGCCATGCTAGAAGTTTATCGATCAGGTCATTCATAGTAGGTTAAAGGGTTGAGATGAGAGAGTTTAAGGCCCAAACAAGCGACGACGCAGACGGGTAAGAAAACCTTCCTGACCGGCCATTAAATCTAGAAACGGCACATCGCGACCCTGTAAACGTTGGGCAATGTTTCTAAAGGCCATAGAGGGGAGAGAAGTCTTCTCCTCTAATACTAATGGTTCTCCTTTATTAGTGGAAATAATAATTCTTTGATCGTCGGGAATAATCCCCAACAGGGGAATTACCAATAAGTCGAGAATGTCCTCGACGCTGATCATCTGATTAAGTTGGATCATTTCCGGCCGCAGCCGGTTGACAATCAGACGAATACCCTTAATATCCTCGCTTTCTAGTAATCCTACCACGCGATCAGCATCTCTCACCGCCGACATTTCTGGGGTAGTAACGATGATCGCTTCTTGGGCAGCAGCGATCGCATTGCGGAAACCCATTTCAATTCCTGCCGGGCAATCAATCAATACATAGTCATAACTTTTTGACAATTGGGCAACTAAATCCTTCATTTGATCGGCAGTAATTGCCTCTTTTGTACGATTTTGTGCCGCCGGTAATAGAACCAGATTTTCCTGTCTTTTATCCTTAACTAAAGCTTTATCAAGGCTACAATCTCCCGCTACCACATCGAGGGCAGTATAAACGATACGCTGTTCTAATCCTAACAATAAATCGAGATTTCTCAGTCCGAAATCGGCATCGACAAGGGCGACTCGACAGCCTAATTGAGATAAAGCTGAACCTAAGTTCGCCGTTACCGTCGTTTTACCGACTCCTCCCTTTCCCGATGTCACCACAATTACACGAGCCATAATTTATATCAGTTATCAGTTATCAGTTATCAGTTATCAGTTATCAGTTATCAGCTATCAGCTATCAGTTATCAGTTATCAGTTATCAGCTATCAGTTATCAGTTATCAGTTTTATAGAGTTTTTCGTTTCAACGCAGTTAATCGGTATTTTTACCAGTCACTGAATCACTGTTTACTGATCACTGTTTACTGATCACCTTTTTTCGACCCACCCCACTTTATCTTTAAAGGTGTAGGTTCTGGAAAAATTATAAGCCCCAATGATGCGGATTCCTCCTTCGCTGATACAGGCGATTTCTGGTTCTATGCGATCGCTATTTAAAGCCGGGGCCCGTGCCACCAATTCCGCGATCCTCAGTTGAGTTAAATCGATTCGCAGGGCCATGATTAGCGCCGCTTGATCGCCGCGGAATCCCGCATGGGCCACACCGCGTAAACTCCCCCAAACTAATATATCGCCATCAGCGACGATCGATCCGCCGGGGTTGACATCGCCCATGACTATAACTGTACCCGGGTGACGGATTTCTACACCCGATCGCAGGGTAGTTTTTAAGTATAAAGGTTCAGCGAGGAGGGATGGCAGCGGTTGCTCGTCCCCGAAAACCGTGGCATTTGATTGCATTTGTTCGACATTGTAACCCATAGTTGCCGCTGCCACTGCGGTTTGTCTTCTTTGAGTTTGGATCGTATGTAGGGGTAATTCGGCACTGTCTAAAATTGTGGCGATCGCTTGTAGTTGCCGCGTATCCATCAGGCGATCGTTGGCCTGTAGGTGTACAGGTGTTCTAGCTGGGCAGTTTTGACCGCTATTACGGAGATAATATTTCAATCCTGTCAAGATATCTGTCCAATCCTGACTTGTCTCCCCGGCGCCGGTTTTGGGTAAAATTAGCACCAATTTCTCGCCCTCACTTTTAAGGTGAATTTGGGTGTATCTTGACCTTAACGAGGCTGATGGCGCAATTTTTTCGGTTTCTAGGTCGATTTCTTGATTTATTCCGGTTTTAGTTTCATCCATAAAGATAATTTTTTACTTAAAAAAGACAAAGCGCAAAATAGCGATCAGCAAACCGACGGAAGCGGTAATCAGTGAACCCCCTAAAATGGTTATCAATGCCCAAATTTGATTTTTTTGACTGCCCTCGACTATTTTGAGGCGATTATCCATCCCTTCGACTCTTTCGGTTAATTTTGCCTGTCCTATCTCTAGGGATTTAACATCTTGCTTGATTTCCTTAATATCAGCTTTAATTTCGCCAATATCAGCTTTAATTTCGACGATACTATTCTCGATCGCCGTGAAACGAGTTTCGATCGCCGTGAAACGAGTCTCGATCGCTTTTTGTCCGTTGATAATTAAGTCTTCTAGCCTTTGCAAGTCCGTATCGGCAACAGTTTTCATAAAAATTAACTGGCTATCAGTATAGATGTTTCTTTAATTATGAACCTTGAGCAGCCGGCAGCAATGGGAATTAGGAATTATGAATTAGGAATTACGGCTGATGTGAGATAGAGAGGTTTGTAAAATCAAAGGGAGGCATCACGATAAAGGTAATCACTCCAAAGCATGAGGCCTCCCATGAATAGGATAGATGCTACCACCCTCTTGACTATTATTTATGTCCTGGTGGATGACTGGTATCAAGAACAGGGATATCGCTTGACTCCCATGCTGCCTGGACCTGAGCCTAGTTTCAGTGATAGTGAAATGTTGACCTTTTGGTTTATTCCCTCGTCCCTGCTCATACTGACGAACGCTCCCGCAGCAGAATCCGTATTGCAGTTCATTCAAGGCAACAATATCCTAGCCGACAAGGGGTTTATTGGTACTGATTGGCAGACTGAGATATCAAGAACCACAGGTAATCGAGTCTCTGCAGCTAAGAGAGTCAATCAACATCAACAAACTTCTCCCGTCTTTGAGCGACTTCTTCAACATTTTCGAGAACGGATTGAGGGGGTTTTCAATGAGGTGCAGAATACAGGAGGCAACTTGGAGCGATTGCTCAGGAAGAAAGTTGAGGCACTTTGTGTCCATCCTTTGAGCAGACTCCTGTTCAACCCTTTGGGCAACTCATATAAGGCGTGATTTTAAAAATTAACTTAATCATAAAGAAAAATTTAACTTTCTCTTTTATAGTAAATTGCAAAACACGATCGAGCGGAAAAATTAAGGGGAAAACTTTGACACTACTTATACTAAAAGCCATCCTGATCACCCTAGCGCTCTTGCTACTCGGTGATTTAATTTCTACGTTTCTCTACCATGTTCCAGAACACGTTTTCGGCAAGTTTCACGCTGCGGTACACCACGGCAAAAATCGGAACTTTTTTCATTACGCGGTGTTAAATCGAAATCCGCTAGTTTTACTCGATGGCTTTCTCGGCGCGCTCCCCTACTTTATCTTTATTCCGTGGTTCTGGAAGATATCGCCCTTCGGAACGGTTATCGGCTTAATTTTAGGGGAATTACACGTTATCTGGCGACACGTTTCGATTTTAGAATGGAAGACCCCAGAACCGATTGCGCGGATTTGCGATCGCCTATACATCACCACCCCAGAACGTCATTGGTTACACCACCGGGACGCAATGGTCGCTTACGGGGATATTTTTACCTTTTACGATCGCCCCGCCCGCGCTTGGCTATCGTGGTTAACCTCGAAAAAGAAAGCGATCCGATCACTTGTTCGCGACCGAACGAACGCATCCGAATAGCTTGGCTAAACGCTCTTGCTGTTGGCCGTTCGGATAGATTCGGTGACGGTATCTCGCTTTCATGCAGTAAGCTAGAATCGGTCTGTATCGGTTCTAGCCTTGGACTCAGAATATGTCAAACAGTTCGGGAAAGACGCGATCTGGTCACCTAGCTATTTTGTCTCTTCTAATAGAGAGAATTCTTGTCCATTAATAAATGTTACAAATTACATGGGTACGTTAAAAAAGTTAAGTGGTGTATCCATTGATGGATAAGGGTTTTCGGCTATTATGGTATATATGTATGGGGTAAGTTCAGTTAAAACGCGGTAGAGAAACTGGGCAACCTTGTATGTTATTAAATTATGTAATAACATGATATGTAGTAAACTTTGCCTAAAATCATGAGTAACAAACAATACAATCTAACCTGGGCTAGAATAGGCAATGCTTCAGGTTTCCGTCTGAGCGCCAGTTTTTTTAAGGATAATCCCCAATTCAAAGAAGCTAAAGGTGCTGTTGAAGTTATCAGCCCTGATACCTTATTAGTCCGCTTACAGCCTCAATCTGTAGAACAGGAGGAAGATGAACTGATGCTGAGTTTATTCTTAGATTTTCTGACCAAGCAAGCCCTATTAAATCCTGATGCTGAGTTAGAAGCTTATACGGAAGCGATGGCAGCGGTCGATGAAGAGTTGATGACAGGAGTAGAACTTGATAGTTAACGGTTGGCGAATCTACTTTATTAAAAGACTTTTTGGGCAACAACGCCGCGATTTACAAGTTGAGGTTCGTAAACTAAAAAACACCTTGCCAACAGAAGCATACCGTACTCATTCTACAGTCAAACTCTACAGGGCGATTATGGTCGCCATTAAAGAAAAAATCCCTCTCGACCCTTTTGCTTCCCATTTTGCTCTGACTGGGGCGCTCAAGCATTACGGAAGAGTCAAAAAGATGGGACTACCTGACCATTATCGCTTATTCTTTCGGGCTATACAAACCGAGGAGTATAAAGCAATTTTTGTTTTATGGCTAGGCTATCCTCGCAAACAAGGGGATAAAAATGATTGTTACAAAGTTTTCACAAAAATAGTTGAGCGAGGTGATTTTCCCAGTTCTCTTGACACTTTAATCCTTGATAGCCAAGAAGATTAGCTAGTGATAAGGTGGTTGAAAAAGCGATCGTAACCCACAGATACACTTTCAACTGCGCCTCCACAGAAAGATTGCGATCTAACATTAGCATGAGATCGATGATCGCACTAAGATGATATGATAGTAGTGCATTTTCCTAATTATTGATGATTAAGAGTTTTGCATCTAAGGAGACAGAGCAGGTATTCAAACGTAAATTTTCACGAAAATTACCTCAAGATATTCAACGAAATGCTCGGAGAAAGCTAGAAGTTTTAGACGCGGCCGAAACTTTACAGGATTTATACATTCCTCCATCTAATCGGTTGGAAAAACTCTCAGGAGATAGAAAAAATCAGCATAGTATCCGAATTAACGATCAGTGGCGGATCTGTTTTATTTGGAAAAATGGCAACGCCTACAATGTAGAAATAGTCGATTATCATTAATTGTTACTCAATAATCATGACTGAGAAAAAATTATTAGCCCCCATTCATCCTGGTGAGATTCTGTTGGAAGAATTTCTCAAACCGATGGAAATTAGCCAAGAACGTTTGGCAGAAGATCTTAATGTACCAATAGAGCAAATCAAGGAAATTATCGAGGAAAAGCGAGGAATTACTGCCGATATTGCCTTAAGGCTTTCTCGTTATTTTGGTATGTCTGAAAGGTTCTGGATGAATCTTCAAACAAGGTATGATATTGAAGTAGAAAAAGATAGGCTCAGAGAACGTTTAGAGAAGGAAGTAAAAGTCTATGCTGCTTCACAAGCACTGTAGCATAACCGAAGAAATAGGGGAAGAATAATAATTTTAACCCCCCGTAGTGGACTGTTTCAGCTAAAATAGGGCGATAGATTTTGGCTTAAAGTCTTAGATTATAGAATTTATAGCATTTTTCTAATACACCAAATTAGCTGAAACATTCCACTACAAAATCGGCATCGCACTTAAACTCACAGCCTCAATAAATGTGCATGATGCGTTCCCTAAAATTGATCGGCGGAGCAGTAGTATCCAGATTAGGGGACGCACCCTACGGCTATATTATCCCTTGTGAATTCGATAGGTAACGGTGTAATCCCAACTCGAATACCATCCTCCTTTTTTTTGGAGAGTCCAAAACTGGGCGTGGCTCCCACTGGGAATTGCTGAAACTGGCAAATCACGCTTGAGTTGTCCCAATTCATCATCTTTATCCAGCATCATTGCGAGTCCTACACCCGCAATCGCAAACGGAAGAATTGTTCCCGTAATTTGGGCAGGGGGATAGGGAACCGCTTTTAAGCCCGCAGATATGGCACTTCCTACTTTCGTCACCATTTCACCATGCTTTGACCAGTCTTTGCCCGCGTCTTCATCATATCCAGCCAAGGCAATGTACAAAGTGTTGTTTTCAGGTACGTCATCATCAAATATAATACCGCCCCCTTTACCAAATGGTTTGCGCTGGTTGTCGTTAATTTTAATAGGAACAGTCAAGACTGGGCGAATTTTCAGATCATCGCCTGTCGCTCCTAATTTTGAGTAAGAACCGACACCACCCAAGATATAAAAATCATCCGCACCAGTAACATCCTCAGTGTCACGGCAATATACATCAACCAGCTCAATTCGAATTCTAGTCATGGCTTTTAACTCTATGTAGGTACTGTTATTCAATGGTTGCCGCGTAACTGTTAATTATACGGAAATTCTCTACATAACACTCTTCAGAGTAACGATATGGGTCAACTTTCTGTATGTCACTCCATTTAGGCGCAATCGCAAGAAACTTCCCCTAGATCACACTCAAAAGCGTGTTAACCAGATGAGCTTACTGCAAACAATCTCCTTTTAAGGAGACTGATCACAGAAGCCTTCTAGAGTTCTAGCAAAGATTCTTAGATATGGCTGCACTTTGTCACAAAATTTCACTATTATTTCGGGTGCGGTGATTTGTTATAGCGGTTTTCAGTCTAATAAGGTATGGTAAATCCCTTGTTATGCCGCTGCAATCCTTGTTTTCAAATACAAAAATATGAATCTGCCTGTTATTGATGTGCCTCCATATACGCTCGTAGCAATTGATTGATCTGTGTTTGATAGCCACGCCCTTGAGACTTAAACCACTCTAATACATCGCTATCAATGGGGAGTGTAACTTGAGACTTGGCTTTTGTAGCAGGTAAACCCCGCCGCACTACCGCCTTAGCAAACATTTCTGGCGTAATCTCTGGACAATCTGATAAATCAATATCTTCATCGCTCATCGCATCCAATCGTTGCCAATCAGTTTGAGAGTTGCTCGAAGTAGGTTCGTTGTTCATATTTCGTCGCTTTTCTTGCAGAAATAATCCGGGTGCAATCCTCACGTTCTGTATGGACAACGGCAATCACTCGCCCTTGCAACAAACCGAATGTGACAAAACGCTGCTCTCCATAACCGTAACCATCGTCCTCAACCGTTACAATATCGCCATCAAACACGGCTGGAACATCGGTAAAATCTATTCTGTGCTTACGAAGATTAGCAAGACGTTTTGCTTCATCCCATTCATATTCCATAACCGAACGACAGCTACAATAACCAATTGTAGTTATAAATTGTCGTTACAGCTATCCATGCCAAGCAATTTTTATCGTCAATGAATGCCCCGCAAGCAACTTCAAGCCACTGTCCTAACCGAGGACTTGCCGCATAACTACACATTACAGGTCAACTTTCTATATAACACTCTCCAGAGTAACGATATGGGTCAACTTTCTGTACATCACCCCATTTAGGCGCAATCGCAAGAAACTTTCCCTACATCACACCCAAAAGCCTGTTAACCAGATGAGCTTACTGCAAACAATCTACTTTAAGGATACTGATCACAGAAGCTTTCTAGAGTTCTAGCAAAGATTTTTATATCTGACTGCACTTTGTCACAAAACTTCACTATTATTTTGACACTTTTAATGGTTGGAGCGGAAACATTGATCGCCAAGTCTGGTCAATTTTTGTCCAAAGCATTTGAGGAAATGACCTAAATAACGTCAGTTCGGGATAAGGGTGGAAAGAAAAGGCGGGGGCTAGTAAGCTGAAAAATATATAAACTCAGCACCCCCAACCCATCTATACTTTGCACGGTTATAACTTGCATTTTTTACTCAAAGACAATAATATAGTTCAAGAGTCATAATTAGAAGCAAAGCACTCATTAAAAACATGATTAACCTAGAATTCACGGAAGA
>NZ_SFBO01000132.1:0-34466 GCF_007095705.1 Microcystis sp. Msp_OC_L_20101000_S702 | reverse complement strand
TTAAAGATTAGTTATTATGACTAACTCTTTTGATTAGAAAAAGATAAACTTGAGAATCCTCGATCAAATTTATTGACTCAAAATCAGCTATACTTAATTTAAATGAATCAACCCTAGGGGTTTGGGGGGTAGAACCCCCCAAAAGCTGGGATTGAGTGGTAAAATCAGAAACAACGCCCGATTTTAGCAGGGGGGTTTCTCCGTAAAAATCCCAATTGGTAGATTTACAAAAATGAGATGTACCCGCCGTCAAATTTTGCCAAAACAGAAAATCCCCTCTTATGTTATATAAAGTAAAGGATTATTAAGCTTCCCGGAAGTTTATTAATTAAAGTTAAAAATATATTGACAAAAAAATTGGCTTGTGGTATAGAGCAGAATTTGGCTAAACCTCCTAGCTGATTTATTGTCAAGGGTTCACCTAAGTGTAATTGGAGATTTCATGACGGCAACGACGGATAAATTGCATGGGGAGTTGATCACCTCGATCGAGCCAGACTTTAAACTGAAAGATATTATTAAAACCATTCCCAAAGAATATTTCCAGAAAGACCCAGTTAAAGCTTGGTTTGGTGTAATTACGAATATTTTGGCGGTCATTGCCGGTTATGCAATGCTAGTTTATTCTCCCTGGTATTTACTGCCTTTAGCTTGGATTTTCACGGGTACAGCTTTAACGGGATTCTTTGTGATCGCCCATGATGGCGGTCATCGGTCTTTTTCTAATCGACCCTGGGTTAATGATCTTGTCGGTCATATTTTCCTCTTACCCCTTATCTATCCCTTCCACTGCTGGCGTTTCCTCCATGATCGCCATCATGCTAAAACTAACATGGTAACGATAGATAATGCTTGGGATCCGTGGGAATTAGAAGCTTTTAACTCGGCCAATCCCCTAGTGCGTCTCTTTTATCGCGGCATTCGCGGACGTTTCTGGTGGCTCGGTTCGATCGCCCACTGGGCTATTCTACACTTCAATATCGAACAATTCAAGGAGAACGAACGGGAAAAAGCCCGCTTTTCGATGATTGTCGTCCTAGTTTTTGCCGCTATTTTTTTCCCAACCCTCATTTTCTACACTGGTGTCTGGGGATTGGTTAAATTTTGGGTGGTACCTTGGTTTGTCTATCATTTTTGGATGAGTACCTTTACCCTTGTCCATCACACGGACCCCGATATTCAATTTTTCCATCCTGAAGACTGGAATCAAGCTTTAGCGCAACTAGAAGGAACAGTTCACTGTAGCTATCCCCGTTGGGTAGAAATTCTCTGTCACGATATTAATGTCCATATCCCCCATCATATCTCGACGGCGATTCCTTCCTATAACCTCCGCAAAGTTCACGCTAGTCTCCAAGAAAATTGGGGTAGTCACCTGAAAGAAACCCAGTTTTCTTGGGCATTAATGAAGCGAATCGTTGATTATTGCCATATTTTCGACTCCGAAACCGCCTACAAAACCTTTAAGGAAAGTCGCGGTTAAATCAGTCATCAGTTATCAGTGATCAGTGGGTAAGTTATCAGCTATCAGATTTGAGTTTTAAGTGACAGTATTAAATCGAAGTTTCCTTGTCTTTTTACTGATTGCTGATTATTGATCACTGAAAAAAGATTACCAGCAACCGCGTTTACCATTGGGCATAACTGTTAACCAATTGGTTTTTGCCATAGCGATTTGTTCTCGAGTTACTTGGGCATCAGAGAGATTAGCCCCGCAAAGATTAGCATCTTTGAGATTAGCGTAGCGAAGACGGGCGCAGGTGAGATTAGCCCCGCGTAAATCGGACTCTTCCAGGTCTGCATAACCGAGATAGGCATTATTTAAATTGGTATTTTTGAGAATCGCTTGACTGAGATTGGCCCGGCCCAGATCCGCATGGGACAGATCCGCCCCTTGTAAATTAGTTCCTGTTAATTTGCATTGAAAGAAATTTACCCGCAAAAGTTGTACTTTAGACAGATTGAGATTCGATAATTCCTCCTGGGCGAAATTGCGCTGGCCGTTATTGTAAGCATCGAGAATCGCTTTTTCATCTAAGCGGCGTTTTCTCTTCGGTAAGGTTATATCTGGGCTGCTGTGGTCTTTATTTTTAGACAGTACATTTGTATTGGTTTTTGAGAAGACCATCTGTGCCCCCGGCAGATTATCTGGAGAGGCCTCTGGATTTTTATTTTTGGTGCGAAATTTAGAGTTGAGAGGGACAGAAACGGAGGAAGTGGCTATTTGACCTGAATCTTGTGGTGGTTTCGGGGAAGTAACCATTGGAGCCGCGATTAAACTTTGGGCTAGACTATCGGCATAAGCGGTCATGTCTAAAGCATCCATTACCTCTTGGGCGGATTTGTAGCGATGACGGATGGAGACTTGCAGCATTGTTTTCAGGACTTTAGCAAACTGAGGACTCACCTTGACTAATTTTTCCCAGAGTAATTCACCTGTATTGACATCAACTTCGATAGTCTTAGGAGATATGCCCGTGAGTAGATAGATACAGGTAACTCCCACGGCATAGATATCACTGGCATAGACCGGACGCATGGCCATCTGTTCGGGAGGGGCATAACCTTGGGTACCCACGGCAAAATTAGTCAAAGCGTTTTGAGAATTGACATTGGCAATAACAGTGTTAACTTGATTTTTGACAGCCCCAAAGTCAATCAGAACCAATTTTCGATCCGTGTGCCGAAGAATTAGGTTAGCGGGTTTGATATCCCGATGAATTACCCTTTGTTTGTGGATATATTTCAAAATCGGCAAAAGTTCACTTAAAACTTGTTTGACTCCCGCTTCGCTAAACGGGCCACGTTTTTTTACCTCTTGGTAGAGGTTATGACCTTTAACGTATTCCTGAACTAGATAAAACTGTTGATTATCTTCAAAATAGTCCAATAATCGGGGAACCTGCGGATGAACCCCCAGTTTTCCTAGGGTTTCCGCTTCTCGCTCAAAAAGTTCCTTGGACATCTTAAAAACATTAGCATCATCAGTGCAAGGTCGCAGTTGTTTGACCACACATAGGGGGGTACCTGGTAGGGACAAATCCGATGAGGCAAAGGTTGCCCCAAACCCTCCTTTCCCTAAAATGCCTAGAATTCGATAGCGGTTGTGGAGAAGAAGTTTTGAACCGCAACTCTCGCAGATTAACGCTGTTGCGGCGTTTTTCGGTTGAGGACAGTCGGGATTAAGACAGTAGGTCATATAGAGTCACCAGTTGACCGATACTTTTTTAGCAAAAATAAATTCAGAACGATTTTGCGCCGTTTCAGCGATCACTAAAATTGTTAAGAATTGTACAACCCTCTTGTTATAAGGCTTTTTATGTCATGAAACCTTAAAATGAGAATTGCCGGTTCAACAATGCACCCTCAGAGATTCTCCTCAAGAGGAGGTATCTCCGAAAGTCCAAAACCAGAGATATGAGACATTCAAAGCGCCTGTAACGCTTTTTTGTGTCATTGCTTAGTTAACGCAGGGGCAACTTATCAATATGGCGTTTGCTTGTTAACTGGGATTTTTTCCTTAACTCTTTTAGCTTACCACAGATTTTAAAATTGGCTACCTCTGCTAATTGTCAACTAAGGGACTTGCGTGGGAATAATATCCCAGCCAGACAATCGCTCTGTAGAAGAATAAGACCAGCCCTAAATGGTACATTATCAAAGCGCAAGTCCCTAATCTTAGCTTTTCTTGATAATTCAACACCCCTAATCACTTTTTCCCTTTCATCAAAGCAGCCCGGGCCTGTTCGCGGTCATCGAAATGGATTTTTTCCGTCCCCAAAATTTGATAATCTTCGTGACCTTTACCCGCAATAATTACTCCGTCTCCCGGTTGTGCTGTTTGAATAGCCGTGTCAATGGCCAAAGCGCGATCGCTAATTACCTGAACAGTAATTTCTGGGGGAATGCCAGCGATAATATCCTCAAGGATTCTTTCGGGAGCTTCTGTGCGGGGATTATCCGAGGTAACTATGGCTAAATCTGCTAATTCTGCCGCTATTTTCCCCATTAACGGCCGTTTTGTCCGATCTCGATCGCCGCCGCAACCAAAAACACAAATCATCCGACCAGAAATAAAGGGACGTGTTGCTTTTAAAACATTCTCTAAACTGTCGGGAGTATGGGCATAATCGACAATGACGCTGATATCTTGGTCGGGAGCGATGCTAACCCGTTCCATCCGCCCCGGTACTCCTGAAAACTGGGGAATTTGACCGATTACTGTCTCTAAATCTACACCACATTCTAACACTGCCGCCACCGCCGCTAAGAGGTTAGCTAGATTATATTGACCCACCAGAGGAGAAGCAAAGGCTATTTCCCCTTGGGGAGTCACCATCACCCCTTCCACTCCCGTGGGTTGATAGTGTAAATCCTTAGTATAAAAATCGGCACGAGCATCGCACACACTATAGGTTAAAACCTGTTGAGGAGAGAGGGAGGCCGCTAAACGTTGACCATAGGCATCATCAAGGTTAATAATCGCCTTACCTTGCAGATAATCGGGACTAAATAATTTAGCTTTAGCGGCAAAATAATCCTCCATGTCGAGGTGATAATCGAGATGGTCCCGGGTGAGATTGGTAAACACCGTCACAGGAAAAGTACAACCCTGTACCCGTCCCTGGGCCAGTGCATGGGAACTAACTTCCATGACGGCGATTTCATTGCCGGCGCTCACTGCTTTGGCTAAACTGGCTTGTAACTCGTTAGCGAAAGGGGTGGTATGATTAGCAGTTTCTTGGAATCCTTGCCAACGGGTATAAAGAGTCCCGAATAACGCGGTGGGAATCCCTGCTTGGCTGAGAAAATATTCAATTAGATGGGTGGTGGTGGTTTTGCCGTTGGTTCCCGTCACACCGATTAATTTTAGGGTAAGGGCCGGATAATGATAGAATTTAGCAGCGATCGCAGCAGTGGCAGTAACTAAATCTGCCACAACGATTACGCAAGCATCCTCCGGGGGGGGAAATTTAGCTGCGGCTGCTGGGGAGATAAGCGCCGCTAGGGCCCCGGTTTCCAGAGCGGAACGCCAAAATTCGCCCCCATCGACGCGAGTACCGGGTAAACCGATAAATAAATCTCCCGGTTGACAAGCATGGGAATTAGTAGAAATTCCTGTAATCTCGGTAATAGAAGCGATAGGAGAAGAAATCGGGGAAACCAGAGGGATAGTTGTTAAAAGCTCTTGTAGTTTCATAGTCAGGATTGAATCTAGGGATTGCTGCTTTTAGATTAGCCGATTATCAAAGAGGTTCCTAGGCCGAAGTGGGGGTGTGGGGTGTGGGGTGTTACCATTTCTCTAAATGAAAACTACACATCGAATTTAAATCCCCCTTTAAGTTCCCCTTTTTAAGGGGGATTTAGGGGGATTAAACTTCTGTAGTCAGACTTTGGAGAATTGGTATAATCTCCTGACTCCTGCCTTTTGCCTATTGCCTATTGCCTCCTGATATCTGCGATAAGCTAAAAAAAACAAGGCTATAGCTTGTCAACTATTGAAGATTTTCTGCTGACTATTTTCGGGATATTTATATGCAATTCGTCGATTTTCTGGCTCTCATTCATCCTGTCCTAGCGATAGTGGTCGTTTTCCCCATTATCGGCCTCGTAGTTAACTTTGCTTGGCAAACCCGTCAACGTCGCTTAGAAACCGCTGCAGGAAATAAAAGTAAAATTCCGCCAGTGGTCGGGCCAGAACATCTACGCTTAGGCCGCTGGTTAACGGGTACAGTGGTAGGGGTTAACCTGTTAGCACTAGCTTACTCGGTCGTTTACGGTTTTAATGGTTTTGTCGATAAACAAAAAGACGGAAAATTAGACTCCTTTCAGGCCTTTTTTGTGATTTTGATGTTTTTTGTCACCATTGCCTCTTTGGTCTGTCTCTACCGCGCTAGACAAGCTCTCTGGCGCGGAATTTTTGCCACCTTGACTGGCATGGGTTTAATTATTATCGGTTCTCAGGATGGGGTCTGGCGACTCTCGGCCCAATGGTACTGGTCCCACTACTATATCGGCATGGCCGCATCATTACTGATGATTTTCTCTCTGGCCATTGTTGAAGATATCTATAAAGACCGTTCCCATCGTTGGCGCCTCGCCCATACAATTCTCAATTGTATCGCTCTGGCTCTCTTTCTGGGACAAGCCATGACCGGTTCCAGGGATTTGCTGGAAATTCCCCTCAGTTGGCAAAAACCAGCAATTTATCGCTGTGATTTCACCAATAAAACCTGTCCCGAACCGAAATCCTCAACCCCCCTCATCAACCCGATAAGTTAAACTTTTTTAGGGACTGGGAGAGGGAGAGGGAGAGGGTATGGGTTCCTCAAACCAATTGGCAATCTTACCAAGTTGGGGCAAATTCTTCCCCGCGTTATCTAAGTCACTGTCATCGGGTTTCAGGTTTGTGATTAATTCAGTCCATTCTACCCCTTGGGTCACAGCAACAGCATTGTTACCTGAGACACAGCCTAAATTTTTGCCCCAATTTTTACCCCAGGCAGCACCGACGAAAGCACCGTTACCGCTTTTACCGAGGGAATAGTCACGAGCAAAGATAAACGCTTCTAGTCTTTGGTTTGGACCGACTCTTAGACAAACTTGCGGCGCGGTGGAACCTGAGCCATCGGCATAAATTTGTAGATTGCCCGGTTTACAAACCGTAGGTGGGATAACGCCGCTGCAGTCGTGTTCGATCGCACCATCAATATTACCTTTAACATAGAAAACTACCCGTTGCCCTGGAGTAATGGTAATCCTCTGGCTACTACCCAATTCGATCTTATCAACGATATACTCGTACACTCCGTTAGGAGATGGGGTGTCTCCCAGTCGGGGAAAAGTTTCAGAACTGGTAAGTGCCAGGTTTTGCTGACCAAGGGGAGGGGGAGGGCTGGTGGGAGGCTCCGGTAAATTGGGGAAAGGCACAATAGTGTTATCAATAAATTGCGCTTTGTAGGGGGGATTGGGTGCAGATGGGGGCTGTTTAATGTCATTCCCGTTAACATCACATTCTAGGTTCACCACATCTCCTTGAAAGTCAGCACTATCTTCGCCACTTACCATGGCTCCCTCGCTCACCCACAAAGCGGGAACCGTGGTACGAGTGAATGCGAGGGGACGGGAGGGAAAAATAGGGATAGTTACCACCACACGGTTACGCGAGGCGGCATTATCGCCATCGATATTATTGGGGTCTCCTTGTGGACTGAGGGAAAGTCCTTCGAGGGTGAGAACTCCCCAACCCAAACCGTCAGGGGGGGGAGTCTTCTTGGTATCATCGAGATAAACGTAGTTAACCACGCGATAATAACGATTATTACCGAGATCAAACCATTGACCCCCGCTCAAACCTCTTAATTCATCGATTTTTGCGCTCAGAGTAGCAGCAGCGTTGGTATTACTACAGGAGGCGGCAGTGTATAATTTTTTTAAATCTTTTTGTAAACCTGGACTGGGAGTAGGAACTACTTGGGCGGTCTGCCAACAGCCTTTAGGAGTACAATTACTATTACTATCAACCTTCGCCATAACTCGAACGCTATTAAGTAAATCCTGCACCCGCGTTACCCCAGCTTCGGAACTTCTTAAAGCATCAGCCTGGGCTTTTTGGGCAATTACTTTCGATTGGTCTCCTTGGGCGCGCATCATCATAGTTATTCCTGTCACCATGAGGATAAGTCCAATCAACACGGCAAGAGGCAAGGCAAACCCTTTTTCCTTATTAGCCATCAGGTGAAGGTATAAACGATTTTTCATAAGCCAGTCCATCTAAGAATGGTTACTTTTATTATAATAACAAGTAGCTGGTTATAATTAAATTGAAGATGGATCCCCCCTGCCCCCCTTGATAAGGGGGGGGGCAGATTCTCCCTTATTAAGGGGTGTATCTGACAGTTTTTAACACCTAACTACTAATCAATTTTTGGTCAAGTGACAACTGTGATAATACAGGGATAGCACTGTGAGTAAAATCACAGACAAAGACCAGTTGATAGGATGGTCAGCCAATAGTTTTTTGATAATTATTTTCGACTTTTGACTTAACTAAAGGGCTGTTTTTCCATTCAAAAATGCCCGCCAAATCAAGCCTATCCCCCGACAAAAGCTGATAATTAACAACCAAAGGGATTGTAATTCTCCTGCCGTATTTTTCGGTTGCCAGCGCTGGGGACGACAGAATAAAAAAGTAATTAGCTTTCTCTGCTCTGATAGGGTAAGTGGCTGGAATTTAAGGGTTGCTTGCCAGATTTTTCCTCGTTTTTCTAGATTGACTAGATGAGCATATAGGCGCAAATCTTCGCCTAAAATATCTAGGAGTAACTTTTCTGAGTAGATGGGTTCCCTTAGGTTAATTTCTGCTCCTATTTCCGAAAGTTTTTTCAGATTGCCCTGTATAATTATATCCGATTCTGTTATCAATTTAACAGGAGATTCCAGCACTTGGTATTCAGTTTCTAGGGTGAGGGGAGCTTCCAATAAAGCCACCAGAGCAGTCATGATAATAACCACGTTATATATAGCCAAAATTAAACCAAAATTTAGGGGACTTTCTTGATAATTATGATGGTGTAAATTAAAGAAAATACTAATTAAGGTAATGGTGAGAAAAAACAGCAATGGGTAGGATAAGTGCCAATTATATTGATAATTTTGGCGAGCAATTCCCTTGGGTGTCACCTGAAATCCTTTGTCAAAGGGTTTCCAAAGAACATGGAGAACTGTTAGGGATGTAGGTACACAAATAATCATCGATAGTACCTCAGAAAAAACAATTGAGCGCGAGCGAGAATTTAACCAGTGATAAGTGGCTAACTGCAGCATCATGTAGGGTAAAAAGATATATATTGTCTCATTGATGGTAATGTTCAAAGGTACGATATATCCAAAGGTATAAAGGAGAGGAATAAGCAAAGAAAATAAACGAGCTAAGGGAGAAAACCAAGATAAAAGTCCTTCTAAGTGTGCCAATCTTTGAGGTAGAGTTAATCCCGCAATTTTTAGGGGATTAGCTTTGATAAAAAATGCCTGTAAAGTTCCCCTTGCCCAGCGCAATCTTTGCAGTAAATAAGCTGATAAACTTTCAGCAGATAAACCAGCACTGAGTTGTTCATTTAAGTAAATAACTTCATAACCTTTGGCAGAGATAGCAATCCCAGTGAAATAGTCTTCACTAATAGATTCTATATTAAAATATCCCACTTCCTCTAAGGCTTTTCTTCTGACAATAAAAGAAGTGCCAGCACAAACAGGACTACCCACACCATCTTTAGCTGGTTGGATATGACGATAAAATAATTCTTCGTCGGGAGTAACGATATTTTCTAAACCTAAGTTATGGGCGATAGGATCGGCATTATAAAAGCTTTGGGGCGTTTGCACTAGGGCAATTTTGGGGTTTTGAAACCAGCCAACAGTTCTTTCTAGAAAGTTCCGACAAGGAATAAAATCTGCATCAAAAACCACCACTAATTCCCCTTGAGTTTGTCTGAGAGCATGGTTTAAATTACCTGCTTTAGCATTTTTGATATCCTCACGAGTCAGATAATGACAATTTAATTTTTCTGCTAATTCATAAATTTCTGATCTCTGGGTATCATCGAGAATATAAATATTTTTATGAGGATAATTAAGGGCTTGACAACCGATAATAGTTCTTTTTAAGATAAAGACTGGCTCATTATAGGTGGGAATCAGAATATCTACCGTGGGCAAATACTGTTTATTGATCACTGCTTGGCTATAAAAATCAGCTTCTTTGCGTCTATCTTTCGTGGTTAAGACTAAAACTAACTGAATTATGCTACTACTTAAAACTATCATCTCAATGCCTAAAAGCAGTAAACTAAAAAAGCCATTGAGAGGAGTAGAAAGATTTAAGGTTTCCAGAATCCTCCAGAGTAGATAGCGCAGGGTGATAGCGAGAGTGATAGAAATAATGACTAATCTTGACCAAACTTGCGGATGCGGAGACAAGAACATGATTAACTGCGTAAAAATTAGCAGAATAACCGTGGGTAATAATAATTGATAGCTATGAGCAACCGTGGGAACTTTAATCCAAGCAAAGGGATTAAAAAAATCTTCTACTAAACCAAGGAGTAATCGATAAATATTGTGTTCTGGCCAAGATAATGATAAACTGACCATCATTAACCCGCCGATCACTGCTAACATAATTAAGATAACTGATATTATCGCTAACATCAACTTAAATGGGGAGGAATACACTGGTTTTTGAGGGAATGGAAAAATCGATTCTTGGTTAGACATGAATCCTCTTCTGATCAAATAAATCTAACTACATTTTACAATTCTTAACAAAAACCCGGGCATTTTTGGCAATGACAGGAGCGCTCTCCACCAAAATGCTAAATTTTGTATCAAACCCAAGATGAAACTAGCCAGAAAAAGTCTGGAAATAGTATAATTCGGTTAACCGTGAGGAAAAATTAGTCTATGATAGCCGTCAAAATCGCCGTTGTTAGCGCTCTCGTTTTGGTTGTGGTCAAATTCGTCGCTTCTGTTCTAGGCAAAGGCAATATACCCCTACTTAATCAGGCTGTCACTGTGATTTTAAGCCTTTTTATCGGTTTTGAGTTGATTCAACTAGGACAAACGGTGATTGAAAAGATTAATTAAGAGCTAAACGGGCCAGATAGAAGCTAGTAATAGTTTTAGCATCGATCGATTCTCCCCTGGCGATCGCTGATTCCATTTCCTCAAAACTCATAAAAACCACTTCTAGATCTTCATCGGCATCTTGAGCGGGGGGCAAGCTTAATTTTTCCAGATCTTGCGCCAGAAAAGCATAGATATATTCATCGGAATAACCCGGTGCCAAGGCAAATTTACCCAAAGATTGCCAATTATGCGCCCGATAGCCCGCTTCTTCCTCTAATTCTCGTTTTACCGTCGTAGCAGGGTCTTCTCCTTCATCAATCGTTCCGGCGGGAAATTCCAGAATTCGAGCTTGCAAACTAAATCGATACTGACGTACTAAAACTAATTGACCTTCCTTGGTGATTGGAACTGCTAAAGCACCCCCTGGATGACGCACACATTCCCATTCTCCCTCGACACCGTTAGGTAAACGCAGTTTCGAGACTTCAAATTGAAAGACCCGACCTTGATAAAAAAGACGTTGTTGGAGCAATTGAGGCGATTCAGACATAGAAAATTTTCAACTAGGACTTTCAGAATTAATATCAACAAATGTCACCTTTGTCACCGGTGTTTCAGGTTATAATAGGAAATGCTGTCTTTACAGGTTAAATCTTTTTCGAGAAACCCCATGGCAAAAAAATCGATGGTAGAACGCGAGAAAAAACGCGCTCGTCTCAGACAAAAATACGAAGCTAAAAGAGCGGAACTAAAAGAACAATTCCGCACCGCCGAAGATTTTGAAGAAAAACTGGCAATTCACCAAAAATTACAGGAATTACCCCGCAATAGCGCTCCTAGTCGTCACCGTAACCGTTGTTTAACGACCGGCAGACCTAGAGGATACTATCGCGATTTTGGTTTGTCCCGCAACGTTTTACGCGAATGGGCCCACCAAGGTCTTTTACCCGGTGTGGTCAAGTCTAGCTGGTAGTCAGAAACAATATCTAGGGAAAATACCGGGATAGAGGCGTGGTTTTTGCGTCTCTATTGCCGTTTTTAGGCAATTTTTTCGATAAAAAAAACTCTCGATCGAGCGATCGAGAGTTAACCATGAACAAAAAATTCACCTAGACTACAGTAGCAGCCTTACGGGCAGCAGCGGCCTCATCGGGATGAATACCGAGACGAGTGAGATTGAGACGACCTTTACTATCGATCTCGCGTACCTTGACTAACACCTCATCCCCCACGGCCACTTCATCTTCGACCTTACCGACGCGTCCCTCGGCCAATTGGGAAATATGGATCATTCCCTCTTTCCCCGGCAAAACTTCCACAAAAGCGCCGATTTGGATAATGCGAGTCACGCGACCGAGATAGACCTCACCCTCATTGAGTTTGCGGGTCATATTGTAGATCAGTCGTTTAGCTTTTTCGGCCTGTTCCCCATCGGTGGAGGAAATAGTCACAGTCCCATCGTCATCGATATCGATTTTCGTGCCGGTCTGTTCAGTAATCCCTTTAACCGTCTTACCACCTGGCCCGATGACTAACCCGATCAGATCCGGATCGATCTTGATCGTCAATAACCGGGGTGCGTGGGGAGATAATTCCGTGCGGGGTTTTTCTAGGGTCGCTAACATCTTCTCGAGGATATGTTTGCGGGCCGGTAAAGCTTGTTCGATCGCCTTGGCCACCACTTCCATGGTTAAACCGGGGATTTTCATATCCATCTGGAGAGCGGTGATGCCAGAATCAGTACCAGCCACCTTAAAGTCCATATCTCCCAGAAAATCCTCGATACCCTGGATATCGGTCAAAATCCGCACTTCTTCCCCTTCTTTAATTAAACCCATGGCCGCACCGCTAACGGGTTTTTTCAGGGGAACACCGGCATCCATCAGCGCTAGGGTGGAACCGCACACGGAACCCATGGAGGTGGAACCATTAGAAGAGAGGACTTCCGACACCACCCGCAGCACATAGGGAAATTCCTCCTGGGGGGGAAGGACAGGCACGATCGCCCTTTCCGCTAAAGCACCGTGACCGATTTCTCGACGGCCGGGAGAACGCATGGGACGGGTTTCACCGACGGAAAAGGGTGGGAAATTGTAGTGATGAAGATAGCGTTTTTCATCTTCGGGATGGAGATCGTCCCCTAAATCCTGAGCATCACCGGGGGTGCCAAGGGTGGCGATCGAAAGCACTTGGGTTAAACCGCGATTAAACAAACCGCTACCGTGAACCCGACGGGGTAAAACTCCCACCCGGCAAGAAATCGGCCGTACTTCGTCCAGTTTACGACCATCAACCCGCACCCCATCCTCGATAATTTGGGCACGCATCAGTTTTTTGGTCAGATCCTTAAAGAGATTACCGATTAACTTCGGCTCTTCCAGAGTTGGAGCTTTTAAGGTATCTTCGTCGGGGAGAGCGGTTATAGTTTCCTTGATCCGATTTTCGATCGCCTCTAATTTCTCATCCCGTTCGGTTTTGCTGAGGGTAAACTGACAGAGAATCTGTTTAATTTCCTCTTTAGCTTGTTCTCTCAGGAAATTCTGCACGGTTTCGTTTACTACTGGTGCTTCTCGGGTGACGAGGGGAATACCCAACTGATCGATCAATTCCCGTTGAGCGGTGATCAGGTCGCGGACCGCTTCATAACCAAAATCGATCGCCTCAATAATATCCCGTTCCGGTAACTGATTGGCTCCCGCTTCGATCATCACCACCCCTTCAGGACTACCGGCCACCACTAGATCCAATTCTCCGTTATGGATTTCTTTGTAGGTGGGATTGATGATAAATTCATCCCCCAGTAAACCGACGCGCACCGCTGCCATCGGTCCTTGGAAGGGAATCCCCGCCAACAAAACCGCCACGGAGGCTCCGGTAACAGCCAAAACATCCGGGGGGACTTCCTCGTCCATCGAGAGGGTCGTAGCGACCACCTGAATATCATCCCGCAGCCAACTGGGGAATAGGGGCCGCAGGGGGCGATCGATCAAACGACCGGTCAGAATTGCTTTTTCCGGGGGACGACCTTCACGACGCAAAAATCCTCCCGGGATGCGCCCGGCGGCGTATAATCTTTCTTCGTAATCAACGGTTAAGGGCAGGAAATCTACTCCTTCTCTGGCTTTGGCTGTGGTTGCTGTCACTAAAACTGCCGTTTCTCCCGATTGGATCAGAACACTACCGCCAGCTTGGGGGGCTAAAAGCCCTATTTTTAGTCGAATATCCCTGCCATCAAAGGATATTGACTTGTCAAACTCTTCCATGTAAAGTTATATTCCTTTCTTTCACTTTTCTCTGTGCTGTGGCAATCCTAGCATTTTTTGTCCCCCTTTCCGACAGGTTTAGTATTCAGTGATCAGTTATCAGTGATCAGTTATCAGCTTTTTTCTCCCTGCTCCCTGCTCCCATCTCCCCACACCCCACACCCCACACCCCACACCCCACTTTTAAACAGGATTTAACACTACTTGCTCAAACCTGCCAAAAAATGATAGCTTCAGATATAGGAATAATCTGGTTAAGAAAAAAATGTCTTCCCTTGCCGCTTGCTGGCCTAAAAATATTTCTAAGTATTAGCAAAACTGACTGACTGTCAGCAGTTGAGCGGGATTTTTCCTAGCTCGCAGAACTCCAGACAAAGAAAATTAAGAAAATTAAAAGGATTGTGTCTCTATTATCTCTCAGACGCTTCTAATCCAAAGAATTTGCGGGTTATCTTCAAATTAACCCCGTTTAACCCTATTTGTGGCTATCGATTATGGCTGAAAGTTATTTACTCAACAAACTGCAATCTGTAGAACAGACCTACACAGAATTAACCCGTCGTCTAGCGGATCCCGATGTCACCAGTAATCCGGGTGAATTGCATCGTCTGGCCAAATCCCGCGCTTCCCTAGAGGAAACGGTCAACACCTACGAAATTTGGCAAAAAAGTCAAGAGGATTTAATCGGTGCGAAACAAATCTTCAAAGAATCCGCCAGCGATCCCGAATTACGCGAAATGGCCGCCCTAGAAGTGGCAGAATTAGAGGCAAAAATCGCCACTTTGGAAGACCAATTAACAATTCTGCTGCTGCCCCGGGATCCCCTCGATGAAAAGAATATCATGCTGGAAATTCGCGCTGGGACTGGGGGAGATGAGGCCAGTATTTGGGCGGGGGATTTAGTTCGCTTGTACTCAAAATATGCCGAAACTCAAAAATGGAAAGTTAGCCTTTTGAGTGAATCTCCGGCGGATATGGGGGGATTTAAAGAGGCAATTTTAGAGATTAAAGGCGATAACGTCTATAGTAAGCTGAAATTTGAGGCGGGAGTCCATCGGGTGCAGCGGGTTCCTCTGACAGAAGCGAGTGGTCGCGTCCATACTTCCACCGCTACCGTGGCAATTATGCCAGAAGTGGACGATGTGGAAGTGCATATCGATCCCAAGGATATTGAGTTAACCACGGCTAGATCTGGGGGAGCAGGCGGTCAAAATGTCAATAAAGTGGAAACTGCCGTCGATTTAATCCATAAACCCACGGGAATCCGGGTTTTCTGCACCGAAGAGCGCTCGCAATTGCAAAACCGGGAACGAGCTATGCAGATTCTCCGGGCGAAATTGTACGATATAAAGTTACAGGAACAACAGGAAGCAGTCAGTTCCATGCGGCGCTCTCAGGTGGGAACCGGTTCCCGTTCGGAAAAAATTCGCACCTATAACTATAAGGATAATCGTCTCACCGATCATCGCTTAAATGAGAATTTTTCCCTTGATCGCATTTTAGATGGCGATATCGAAGAGGTGATTCAATCCTGTATCGCCAAGGATCAACAGGGAAAACTGGAGGAATTAGCCGCTGCCCAAGAGACAGCTTAATCAGTGATCAGTTACCAGTGAACAGTAAAAAGCTCCCCACTTCCGGCACTTTCCCCACTGGTGGGGGTGAGTGCGGGTGGGGACTGATGCCGGTTCCTTCAACTCACAACTGATTCTAAGCTTCCACTAAACGAAAAGCCGCACCCAAACCGACAGCGATCTCATCGGGAGAAATTTTCCCATCATGGTTAATATCGATCGCATCGAATACCGCATCGGTTCCCGCCCATTCTTCCCGGGTGATGAAACCATCCCCATCATGATCATAGACTCGGAAAATATCTTCGGCGGCGTGTTCTAGGGTTGACTGACCTTCCAACTGGGTTAAACGTTGAATCAGCAATTGTTCTAATAATTCTAAAGCTTTGGTAAAACCTTGAATACCTTCCGTTAGTTTTTCGGAAGCCATGGCATCTTCGGCGTGCATTTTCTCAAAAGTCGCTTTATCCACGGTAATTTTGACAATATCAAGGGTTGCAGCCTGGTCTGGATCGAGCTTACGGGGTAAATCGGCTTCTGTCTCTTGCAATTGCTCGAGAAGTTTCGGGGAAATGGTTAAAAGATCACAACCGGCTAACTCGCGAATTTCGCCGATATTGCGGAAACTTGCCCCCATAACTTCGGTTTTATAACCAAACTTTTTATAGTAGTTATAGATCTGGGTAACGGATTGGACTCCGGGATCTTCAGCGCCAACGTAGTCTTTACCAGTTTCTTTTTTATACCAATCGAGAATCCGACCGACAAAGGGAGAAATTAAGGTTACTCCCGCTTCCGCACAGGCGATCGCCTGGTGAAAACCGAATAATAGGGTTAAATTACAGTGAATACCCTCTTTTTCGAGGACTTCTGCGGCTTTAATCCCTTCCCAAGTCGAGGCAATTTTAATTAAGACTCTTTCTCTAGAGATACCCGCTTGTTCATACTGGGAAATGAGATAACGGGCCTTGTGGATGGTAGCTTGGGTATCGTAGGAAAGACGAGCATCCACTTCGGTGGAGACGCGGCCGGGGACGATTTGCAGGATTTGCAGACCAAAACCGATCGCTAGGCGATCAAAAGCTAATTTGGCCACATCTTCCGGGGTGGCCTGCTCTCCTAATTCTTTTCTGGCCGCTTGCAGGGTTTGATCGACAATCGGCCGATATGGGGGCATTTGGGCCGCAGCCGTGATCAGGGAGGGGTTAGTGGTGGTATCTTGGGGGGTAAAAGCTTCGATCGCTTGGATATCGCCGGTATCGGCAACAACCACTGTAAATTGGCGTAATTGTTCTAGTAGGGTTTTAGCCATAACTTCTCCAGATGCGTGTTAACGCGAGACATTATCTGGATCTTAGCGATTCGATCAAGAGGAAGGGGAAAAATTCCCGATTGATTTAATTCCCAAGTACAGACCTGGCCAAAGTAAGGATGAGCCGGGGAATCTTTTGGCCACTCCTTGCCTAAAGTCCTCTATTTGTGATAGTATTAGTGATTGTGTCGATTTAATAAAAGGGAGTTTATGCCCAAGCTAAAAACGCGAAAGGCGGCGGCCAAACGATTCGAGGCCACGGGAAGCGGCAAAAAAATCAAACGTCGCAAAGCCTTCAAAAATCACCTACTCGATCATAAAAGTGCCGAACGCAAGCGCCGTCGTTTGTCCCAGATTACCCTGGTAAACGAGCGCGACGAGAAGGAAGTGCGCTTAATGTTGCCCTATTTGTAAATTTTCCAGAAAAATTGTCTAAAGGATTATCATGTCTAGAGTAAAACGGGGGAATGTCGCCCGCAAGCGACGCAAAAAAGTTCTCAAATTAGCCAAAGGTTTTCGCGGTTCTCACTCGCGCTTATTCCGTACCGCTAACCAACAGGTAATGAAGGCCTTGCGGAATGCCTATAGAGACCGTCGCAAACGGAAACGCGATTTTCGTCGTCTTTGGATTACCCGCATTAACGCGGCTGCTCGTCAACAGGGCATCAGTTACAGCCAATTGACTGGACAATTAAAGAAAGCTAATATCCTCCTCAATCGGAAAATGTTGGCCCAATTAGCCGTCCTCGATCCCGTCGCTTTTGCTAAAGTGGTAGAAACAGCCAAAGGATAATTTAGCCCCAAGCATGACGGAAACTTGGCAAACGATTCAATTCCCCAGTTCAGAAAGTGCGATCGCTTTAGCGGGTCATCAAGAAGCTAACCTCAAATTGATAGCCAGGCAAACTGGGGCGAATTTAGTCCTCAGAGGCCTGGAATTGCGGATTGCGGGGCAACCGACCCCGGTGGAGCGTGCCACAGCGATTGTGCGCTCCTTAAGTATTTTATGGCAAGAGGCCAAGTTAATCGCCGAAGCCGATATTATGACCGCTATCCATGCCCTCGATACGGGGCGTTCTAGCGAGTATAAAGAACTACAGCAGGATATTCTCGCTCGTACCCGTCGCGGGGAGCTAATTCGGGCAAAAACCTTCCGTCAGCGTCAATATATCCAAGCGATTCAAAGTCACGATATCACCTTTTGTATTGGACCTGCCGGCACGGGGAAAACCTTTTTAGCCGCCGTTTTAGCCGTACAAGCTTTATTAGAAGATAAAGTAGAACGGATTATCCTCACCCGGCCGGCCGTGGAAGCGGGGGAAAAATTAGGTTTTCTCCCAGGGGATTTACAGCAAAAAGTCGATCCTTTTTTGCGTCCCCTCTACGATGCTTTATACGAATTTATCGAAGCGGCCAAAATTCCCGACCTGATGGAACGGGGTAAAATCGAAATCGCTCCCTTAGCTTATATGCGGGGACGAACCCTAGCTAATGCTTTTGTGATCGTTGATGAAGCCCAAAATACCACCCCAGCACAGTTAAAAATGGTCTTAACTCGCTTGGGATTCGGTTCGCGCATGGTAGTAACTGGAGATGTCACCCAAACCGATTTACCGCAACAACAGGAATCGGGGTTAATTGCCGCTCAAAAAATCCTAAAATCAGTAGAAGGGATCGCTTTTTGTTACCTATCCCGGGCCGATGTGGTGCGTCATCCCCTAGTACAAAAAATCGTCTCAGCTTACGAACAGCACGAAAAATAACCGATTGTTGAGATAGTCGCTCTTGTACTCTGGCGAGAGAGTATAGAATTAGGTTAATTTAACGCGATGTGCAACTAAAAACGACAGAATCAGGGTTCCAGAGGATACTTTATCTCTGCTGATTTCTGAAAGCCTTGTTGTAAATCAAGACTAAAAATATAGTTGCACACCGAGTTTAATTTAGCTTTTTCCCCTTAAACTAAAACCGACAAAGACGTAGTTTAAGGCGTTTCGGTATCCCCAAACCTCAAGGAATTGATAACGCTGCCATCCTTTCACCGAGCCAGTCTGAAAAGCTCTTAGGGTGTATAGTTGGTTAGCCCAGTTGTGATCGTTTGGTGTAGCATGGTGAACACAGTGCGCCCCTAGGCTAACTGGAAGGATGGTCAGCCGAATAAAGACTGCTCCCACTAATTCTATGTACCATTTTAACCACTCTAACCAGTGGTCTGAGCGCGGAGGATAAGCACCCAGATATAGGGCAAAAGATTTACCAATTACCTGAGATTTAGCTCCCTCATTATCATCGGCTTCATAGGCCCAATTATGCTCCGGTAGCTGTTGCAAGAGTGCGGCTGCATAGGTTCCGAGTTGGGTAAATACCGCCCAGAGTAAGCAGATTAAACAAGAATGGGTTAAACCCGCACAAACAGAGGCCAAGAAAAGCACAATCAGGGTGGCTATTTGATAGTTAATGGGAGCTTTAAGGAGATTAGTCAGGCGAGCAAGGAAGGTTTCTCCGTAAAACTTGGGAGAGAGTAATAACTTGCCCAAATTTTGCCAATAGAAGGCCTCTTCTTGGCCAAATTCAAAACCTAACTCTTCTACTAGGTAGGGGGTATTCCCCTTGTCATTCATGGTAGCTAGGTTTTTCGGCGGGTGGTGAATTAATAGGTGATCTTTTTTGAACAATGGAAAGGGCTTTTTCCCAGTAATTAAGGTAAGTAAACAACCTAAAAGATGGTTATAAGTGGGATATTGAGGGAAAAAAGCATTATGGGCGCAAAAGTGGGCTATTTCTTGCAATTGAGCCGCTCCAGCTACGGATAACACCCATCCTAGGGGTATTAATTGCCAGTGGCTAAGAGCGATCGCTAATCCTCCTATATACTGGAGTATGCCATAGAGTAATTCTAAGGAGGGGGTGCTTTTCCAGAGAGGGGGAGCAAGGTAGTAGCCTGTTAGCCAGTCAAAGAAAGCTTGTACGAGACGATTATCGCTGAGTTGGAGCATCCCTAGGCGTGGATTATCCCTTAAAGCCGATGCTTGTGTTGGGGTGGGTTTTTTGAGTATCATAGTAGTAGAAAATTTGGTTGTACTGTCCTGAAAATGGTTAAATAACCAAATTCAGGCGGTTTTATTAGCTGGGCAGCCGTTCAATTTTTCGATAGTGCTGAACCAATTGCCCATCACTAAAAAACGGCTTTGGAGAGATTTCTATCTCGATGGCGAGATTAATTACCCAAGCTTCTTTGGGTAGATACCCCAAGAGATTTTTTAGCCTCTCGGTTAGTGATTTAATCTGGTAGTTTGAGATGTACATAAGCTCTGAATTAGACTACACTTTTAGCTTATTTCTAGCCCTTTTAATTGTCGAGGTGGTTTTTGTAGCATTTAGTAGTCAACTTGCCAAAGTATCATTAAGTAGCTAAAAGTAGCATTTTGTGAATTGTATTCTTAAAAGGAGAACCACAAGTACAAATGGGAGATAGAAAACCTAAGTCTAAAAAACCAAGTGATCTGAATGAATCAGATTTTTTGGGCATTGTAATGCAGTTAGTTATAAAAGTAGATAATAAGGGATTATCTGATATACAAAAAATCTTAGTAAATGGATTTCGTCAAGATTTAACTTATGCTGAGATAGCAGAGAAAAATTACTTAAATTCAGAAAATCTTAAGAAAGAAGCAACTAAAAAATTATTTCCCTTGATTTCTAAAGCTCTCACAGAAGCTATGAAAACGCCTATAGAAGTTCAAAAGACCAATTTTATTACATTAATTGAGCATTGGAATGCTATCGATAACAAGGGTATCTCTGTAGAAAATAGTTTTGTTAAAAGCAAGACAAAAATTAATATATTTACAGAGCTTAAAAATAAATTGTCTGGACAACAACAAGCAGAACTGAATCTGATCATAAAGTCGTACTTGCCAGATAATGACAATGCTAATTTTGAAGAAATCATCGATAAAATCATAAATATTCAAGATGATAAAGATTTATTAAGAATACTTTTTAGACTTACTCAAGATAGCAGAATTAATAGCGACACTCGCTCATACATTGAACAAACAATACAGGAGTTAAAGAAACTATTAAATATTACTGACACAGATTACAATGCTTGGATAGCAGAGATACCAGCAATTAATGCAGAACCTGACAATCGAGAAAATATTAACAACTATCTAATTATCAAAATAGAGGAGAGTAAAAGTCAAGCAAATACTTTCCCTGAATATAAATTTGCTGCGTGTTTTCTACAGTTAAATACATCTCAAAGTCAAGGAAATAATTATATACCTCTTCCTGTAGATAGTAGCGTTAGCAAAGATGTTTATACTCAAAAAGATATAACGAACATTTTAACAAAAATTATTGAAGATTGTCATGAGCGAGGAGGTGCAAACTTAAATATTGAATTTTTCACCGATGGTAAGCTACTATATACTAACTTTGAATCTTGGGAATACAATTGCTTTGATAGCCTAACTCAACTTAAGAGAGTATATTTTGTTAATGTTCGCTCTCTTATGAGATTGGAAAAAATGTATAGTAAAATGCCAGCTTATCAAAATTGGAAAAGTAGATGGGAGAGATTAACAACAAATTCTATAGATACACAAACAGTTAATAACAGCGAGTCCTATTTGTGCCAAGAAACAACTCTATGGAGCAATCTTTGCGCTTCAACTCAAGAGGATTTAGAGGAATTATTTAAAAGAAGCTTAAAATATGGCATACCTTTAGCCGTTGGGTCACGCTGTCATGCTCAGGAAGCAATTCACAGAACAGAAATTAATACACTCTTACAGGGTATTCAAATCAATCAATTGTCCACAAGAGTTCAAGAGGTGAGGCGACAATCACCAGATAATTTAGAAGATGAACCCGAACATCTAGGACATCATCTATTATGCTTTTTAGAAGACCCTAATCGGATGCCCCCCTTCCACTACTTAACATCTCAGCACCTAGGTTAACTAACTATGAGTTCATGGAAAATCTTTCAAGGCAATCATCAAAAACGCTCAAGGGATGACATTCCCTGGCCAGAAATCCCACCTTGGCGAAGCTTCGCCACCAACAAATCCGAGGAGCGGGGAAAACAACTCATAGTTAACGATAAAACCATCGAAACCGTAAACGCAGCCATTCACCTACGCCGGCCTATTTTAGTCACAGGGAAACCGGGTACAGGGAAAACCTCCCTAGCCTACGCAATCGCCTACGAATTAGACTTAGGAGAAGTATTAGTCTGGCCAATTAATACCCGCACCACCCTACAAGAGGGATTATACTACTACGACGCGATCGCACGTTTGCAAGATTACCAATTAGAAGAAAAAAAAGACATAGGGCAGTATATCCGCTTGGGTCCCTTGGGGACAGCCCTCTGTCCGAGAAATTATCCCCGGGTACTGCTTATCGATGAGATAGATAAAAGTGACATCGACTTACCCAACGACCTCTTAAACCTTTTTGAAGAGGGAAAATTTGAAATCACCGAACTTTCCCGACTCGCTAAAGATACCGAAAACCAACCAATACCAGTACAAACCCATGACGGTGAATGGGAATCCATCCCCCAAGGAAAGGTAAGCTGCCAAAAGTCTCAGTTCCCCATAGTGATTATGACGAGCAACGACGAGAGGGATTTTCCCCTACCCTTTAAACGTAGATGTCTGCTCTTAGAAATTCCCGACCCCACCCCAGAGGAACTAAAAAAGATAGTAAAAAGCCATTTTGATTATAAAGAGGCCAGTCCAGAAAGTAAAAAAATAGAAGCAGCGATCGCAGAATATGTTAAAAAACGAGAAAAAGGGCAACTAGCAACAGACCAGCTTTTAAACGCCGTCTTTATGAGCATGGGCCAAGATAAACCCACGGGTGCAGAATTAAAGTCCCTTATCGACCTACTATTTACCTATCTCACCGACACAGGCAATACATGACCCAAACCCTTCCCACACCAGAACTGATTGATAAATTTATCACCTTTGTCAAGGGCAGGGGATGGGACCTAGACAGTTACCAGATAGCTGATAGTTTATGGTGGTATGTTCTCACCCAAGAAGAGGAAGGAAAACCCCAAACCCCTACAGAGCCTAGGGAAGAAAAGGAAGAAACCCCGACCGCTAAAAACCCCCCCCAGGAGAGTAAAAACGAAACCCAAGAGCCAGCAGCCCCATCGGATGAAGTTCCCTTAATACGCGAGACAGAAGCACAAAAACAGCCTGAGAAGATAGGCGCAGACACCCTACCCATTAGCATCCCCAGTGCCAAATTCTGGCGAGAAACCCTAAAATTAGGGCGGGCAGTGCGTCCCCTCATCCAAAAGATAGACTCAGCCACCCAAAGACAAATAAACCTAAACAGCACCGTACAGAAATCGGCCGAGTATAGCATCGGCAAGAAAGATGGCAGTTTAGCTCTAATACCCGTTTACCAAGCCAAAAAAGTCCGTTCCCTAGAGGTAGTTTTACTGATTGAAGAATGGGCCTCCATGGTCTTTTGGAAAGAAATGGCCGGGGAAATCCGCGATTGGCTAGAACAAATCGGGGCCTTTCGGGATGTCAAACTCTACCGCATCGGATGGGACGAAGACAGGCAAAATTTAGCCATCCGTACCTACTCTAACGATACTTGCTCAATTCACCCAAAAGATCTCATCCATCCTCGCGGCGAAAGACTTATCCTCTTCTACAGTGATTGTACTTCCCCAGACTGGTATCAAGGACGCTATAACCAAGCTCTTCAGGACTGGGGAAAACACCAAATCGTCACCCTGCTTTCTCCCTTCCCGGAAGCAATGTGGGAAAGAACCGCCCTTAGTCGAGGTTGGTTCGTCTCCCTAGTCAACCAAACCCCCCGAAAACCTTCACAAAACTGGAGATTTACCTCTATCCCCCTGCTGCTACAAATTGAGAAGGAAGAGGAAAATCAACATATTCTCAGAGAAACAATCCAAAAAACCTACTTTCCCCTACCCACCATCTCCCTAACCCCTTCATCCTTAAAAGCTTGGGCGCTCGTTGTCAGTGGTGACAGCAACGCCACCTGTGCGGGGGTACTACTAGAAAAATCCCCCCAAAACAGAGAAATACCCGCAACTATTTCTCCGGAGATGTCTGGGAAGCAAGCTCTAGAACTATTCGCTAGTACCGCCTCACCTCTAGCTTGGGAATTACTGAAAAAATTAGCCGCAGCCCCGGTAAATCTTCCCATCATCCGTCTTATCCAAAGCAAACTTTTAAGCGCCTCTAACCCCCTAAACATAGCAGAAGTCATCCTTAGCGGTTTTCTCAAAGTCTATCTAGGAGGGGAACCAGTGAAGTGGGACAAAGGAGGTAAATTTAACTTTCATACTCCCCCCAACAGCCTAGATTTTGAATTTGATGATGAGGACAGAGAGCTTCTGCTCACTGAACTAGGGAATAGCCGCGCCTTAGAGGTAATTTTTGTCCTCTCGGAATACATCGCCCAAAAACTTAACCTGAGTACCACCACCTTTTTTGGTCTTATTCTTACCAATCCCCAAGTTCTCCTCGGCAAAGAAGCAGCTAATCTAGTTCGCGCCTTTGCCAAGGTATCTGCTAAGGTTTTCCAAAAGCTAGGGGAAGCAAAGTACCAAGAAATTAGCCAAAAGCTGCAATCTATGGTTGACTCACCTCCACCCCCACCGGTTGAGGAAAAGTGGCTGAGGAAATATAAAACCGTAACCATAGCTAAGGTAAAAGAGCTTACGCGAGGAGAGGAAATATTGTTTCAACTGCTCAAGCATAGACTTAAGGATTTCAGCGTAGAAGATGGGGAACTGTATCAGCGTCTTCGTTTAACCCCTGAGCAGCTTAAAATTTTGGCAAGCGAAGAAATAACCGCCGAGACAATGCCAGTCCAGTTTAGGGAAGTCTTGGATAACACAGAAGAAGAAATCATCACCGAGAAATTTAACCTAACCCTGTTCAAGTCTGAAACCGTCTTTGTGGATGAGACGGGACAAATTACCGCTAAAGAACCCGTGAGAGCCTTTTACTTTGAAGAAAATCCCCCCAGCTTAAAAATGCTCTATATTCCTTCGGGGGAGTTTTGGATGGGAACCGAAGCGGAGGAAATAGCGCGGCTAGAGGAAAAATACAGGGTGAATTGGTTCCAACGAGAATCCCCCAGACATTTAGTAAAAATCGCCCCTTTTTACCTAAGTCAAACTCCGATTACCCAAGCTCAATGGTTATATATTGCCCAAAGAGAAGATTTAAAAGTAGAGCGAGATTTAAAACCAGAGCCATCATATTTTAAAGGCAGCACAAACCCCGTTGAAAATGTATCTTGGTTAGATGCCGTAGAATTTTGCCAAAGGCTCTCTAAAATGACCAAGAAACAGTATCGGCTGCCCAGTGAGGCGGAATGGGAGTATGCTTGTCGTGCTGGAACCACCACCCCCTTCCACTTCGGAGCAACCCTCACCTCAAATTTAGCTAACTACAATGGTACGCAACGCTTTGCTAGGGAACCAGCAGGAGAATATCGTGCGAGAACCACCCCCGTGGGGCAATTTCCCCCCAATGGTTTTGGTTTGTATGATATGCACGGAAATGTCTGGGAGTGGTGTCAGGATGACTTCCAAGAAAATTATCAAGGCGCACCTAATGATGATAGTCCTCGGCAAGAAAAGAGCAAAAAACAGCAAAATCAGGCATATAAAGCTTTGCGGGGCGGTTCTTGGTACGACACTCCATTTTTCTGCCGTTCTGCTTACCGCAGCTACAGCTACCGCCGCGACGACTTCAGCTACTACGACGGTTTTCGGGTGGTGTGCGGTGCTGGGAGGACTTTGTAGCCCTTTTTCTCTTTTTTTCCTTTTTACCCTTTTTCTCTTTTTCGATTTTTTTGAACAAATGTACTATATGAGGTTGGCTGATCAGTAGCTGGTTATAATTAAATTGAAGACGGGTTTTGATCCCCCCTACCCCCCTTGATAAGGGGGGTTTGATCCCCCCTTAATCCCCCCTTGATAAGGGGGGTTTGATCCCCCCTTGATCCCCCCTTGATAAGGGGGTTTTGATCCCCCCTTGATCCCCCCTTGATAAGGGGGGTTTGATCCCCCCTGCCCCTGCCCCCCTTATTAAGGGGGGTGCCGATAGGCGGGGGGATCTGCCCTTTAATTAAGAAAAATACTAGGATTCATCATGTACCAAATCACTCTTTCCCTACCCGATGAAACCGCTCTCGCTTTACATCTCACCCCAGAACAACTAGGACAGGAAATCTCTCTTCTTGCTGCCATTAAACTTTATGAATTGGGAAAACTTTCCTCTGGCACTGCTGCTAACTTAGCAGGTATTCCGCGAGTTGTTTTTCTCTCTAAACTTGCAGACTATGGAGTTGATACCTTCCGACTCAAGGAAGCAGAATTAATCGAGGATCTGGCTAATGCCTAACGTCATGCCGATACATCACCGATTCAATACCTCTATCAGACTAACTTACTTGACTGATTCCCTGTCACTGATTTAGGAAAAGGAGAAAGAGAAGTATTAGCTTTAGCAATAGAAATTCCCGATTCTCTCGCCCTATTTTAATATTTTTCCCATCAAGAGTTTCTTCCATTTTCATAACTAAGTCGGTAGGTATTAAAAACTTTCAGATCCCCCCGCCTATCGGCACCCCCCTTATCAAGGGGGGCAGGGGGGATCAAACCCCCCTTATCAAGGGGGGTAGGGGGGATCAAACCTAAAATCAATTTTTAATTTAATTATAATTACTTACTTAGGGCTTGCTGAAAAAGTACGGGCGAAGCATTCGGATAGAAAATCTACGGTTTCACCGATAGGTTATGCCCGAATGCTTCGCCCCTACAGGACGCGGGCCGATACAGAACACTAAAACCCTTACCTCGTCTATATTTCATATTTATTCAGCAAACCCTACTTATGCCTACAATAATCATCCAAAAGACCCAAAAACGTCTTTTAATCTATAGAGAAAAACTCACCGATGACCTAGACATAGAATTAGTCAAAATACCATCGGGAACCTTTACAATGGGTTCTTCAGAACAAGAAAGTAGTAATAAAAGTGAAAAGCCCCAACACAACGTCACCCTGAAAAACTTCTTGATGGGTATCTACCCCATTACCCAAGCTCAATGGTTATATATTGCCCAAAGAAAAGATTTAAAAGTAGAGCAAGATTTAAACCCAGAGCCATCGCATTTTAAAGGCAGCACAAACCCCGTTGAAAATGTATCTTGGTTAGATGCCGTAGAATTTTGCCAAAGGCTCTCTAAATTAAGTAAAAGAAAATATAGGCTACCAACGGAAGCTGAGTGGGAGTACGCTTGTCGAGCGCAAACCAAACCCTTAAATCTCGACAAAGGAGAAACCTACCCCCCCTATCACTTTGGGGAAATTCTTACCCCAGATTTAGCCAACTATAATAACAATCTCCAAAAAACCACCCCTGTTGGGCAATTCTACGCCAACGACTTTGGTTTATATGATATGCACGGAAATGTCTGGGAGTGGTGTCAAGATGATTGGCGCGAAAATTATAAGGAGATAAAAAAGAGCAAAAATCAGCAAAATCAGGCATATAAAGCTCTGCGGGGCGGTTCCTGGGGCAACAATCCTTACTGCCGTTCCGCGATTCGCATCAGCGTCATCCGCCGCGACGACCGCTACTACGGTCTCGGTTTTCGGGTAGTCTGCGTATTCGGGAGGACTTTGTAACCCTTTTTCTCTTTTTTCCCTTTTTACCCTTTTTCGATTTTTTTGAGCAGATGTACTATATGTGTACTATAAAAGGATTGAGAGAATTATCATGAGTAGAAAAAGGGTTTCTCGGAGAAACCCTTTTTCTGTGGGTTACTCAACGGATTTAGGATAAATTGCTTGTTGAGACGAGACAAGAGGCAACAGTAAAGGGATTGGGGGAAGTTCAACTAATCTTAAGAATAAGCGGTTTAAATGCGTCTTAGCTTACATCAACAGCTGCTCAGTTATTAGTATTCTCCCCCATCATTTTTTTTCTGGTCTAAAAGATGATTATAGATCACACTTTTGAGAGATTGCCAAAAAGGAACTAATAAAATATTCAGAAGTACAAAAACAGTAATCAGACCATAGTAAAACATCGCCATTTGTTGGAAAAAAAGAGGATTTTCCGTGAGCGTTTGCCAGTCCTCTACCGATTCCAAACTACTATAAAAAGAGGAAAAATTGACCCAAAAGGGAATTGAAGCCAAAGCCCATGACAGAATATAAACTGGAATAATTAATAAACTGGCAATAAATATCACTCCCACAATTCTCCAAGCCGAGTTTTTAGTTAAATGCCAACCTCTCTTGATTGCTTGCCAACTGCCTAAATTATCTTCAATTACTAAGGGCAATTCGGCAATGCAAATGCGAGCAGATAACCAAAGGAAGAAAAAAGGAAGACAGAAAAAAGCTGGTAAAATAAGCAATACACCAAGGATGGGGATAAAACTGACTAGCACCAGAGACAGCGTTATCGGCAAGATTATTGCCGCTCCCAACAAACCGATCAAAACCTGCATCCACCACAAGCGCCACATTTTCGGCTTAACTTTTTTTTCCGCTTGTCCGGCAGTTTCCGGCTGATAAATGATGTCTTGAAAAGCTAATCGTGAGATAACCGCACTATTGAAAAGATACTTAGCGGCCGAGAAAATTTGTACTGGGAAAAGAAATAAACGTAAACCGATATCGCTGCCTTGTTCGGGGGTAATTGTTTGATAAAGTAATTGACTGAGAATTAATTGCAAAACTAAGGGAAGAAGCGACCACAAACAGGCGCGGACAGCAAAGAATACATAAGTTGGGAAGCGATCACGATAAAGACGGAAGGCAGTATTAATCGTATTGCCAATATTCAAAGGCTCGATGGAATTGTTAGTCACGGTGGGACTCCTTACAGAATGCCACCACTATATTAGGTTAAGTAACTAATAACAGCTAAAAACTTCCAATTTAATCAATATTTTCAGCAAAGACAACAATTTTGCTAAAGTGGTAGAATTTGGCCAACGATTCAATTCCCCGGTTAAGAAAGGGCGATCGCATTGATGGTCTTAACTCCCTTGGGATTCGGTTCGCGCATGGTAGTAACTGGAGATGTCACCCAAACCGATTCACCGCAACAACAAGAATCGGGGTTAATTGCCGCTCAAAAAATCCTAAAATCAGTAGAAGGGATCGCTTTTTCTTACCTATCGCGGGCCGATGTGGTGCGTCATCCCTTAGTACAAAAAATCGTCTCAGCCTACGAACAGCACGAAAAATAACAGATTATGGATATTAAACATGGTTTCGTCGATGCGGTGGGTAATACTCCCCTAATTCGTCTCAATAGTTTTAGCGAGGAAACCGGCTGCGAGATTCTCGGTAAGGCCGAATTTCTTAACCCCGGTGGTTCGGTCAAGGATCGGGCCGCTTTATATATTATTCAAGAAGCGGAAAAAGCCGGTACTCTCCAACCGGGGGGAACCGTTGTCGAAGGAACCGCCGGCAATACTGGCATCGGTTTGGCCCATATCTGCAATGCTAAAGGTTATAAATGCCTGATTATCATTCCCGATACCCAATCCCAAGAGAAAATCGACCTATTGAGAACCCTTGGCGCGGAAGTGCGTACTGTTCCCGCCGTTCCCTACCGAGATGCCAATAATTACGTTAAATTATCGGGGAGATTGGCCAGTGAGATGGAAAATGCTATCTGGGCCAATCAATTCGATAATCTGGCTAATCGTCGCGCTCACTACGAAACCACCGGCCGGGAAATCTGGGAACAAACCGACGGTAAAATTGATGCTTGGGTGGCTGCCACGGGAACTGGGGGAACCTACGCGGGGGTGGCGATGTTTTTAAAAGACCAAAATCCCCAGGTGCGTTGTGTGGTGGCGGATCCGATGGGTAGCGGTTTATATAGTTATGTGAAAACCGGGACAATTACCCTGGAAGGTAGTTCAATTACCGAAGGGATTGGTAATAGTCGTATTACCGCTAATATGGAAGGCGCACCCATAGATGATGCCATTCAAATTGATGATCCCACTGCCATTAAAGTTGTTTATCAACTATTACAAAAAGATGGTTTATTTATGGGGGGTTCTGTGGGTATTAATGTGGCTGCTGCCGTGGCTTTAGCTAAACAAATGGGACCAGGCCACACCATAGTTACTGTTCTTTGTGATGGTGGGGCCCGTTATCAATCTCGTTTATATAATCCTCAATGGTTGGCTGAGAAAGGATTGGCTTAAATTGTACTGATAACTGATAACTGATAACTGAATTAATGATCCTTCCTGAATTATTTGACCTTTGGCAAGAAACCCTAGAATGGCAACCCGATGGAGCCAGACAAGCGCGATTTCAACAACTTTATGAGTTGATTTTAGAGGGTAATCAACGTTTTAATCTCACCCGAATTACCCAACCAGAGGAGTTTTGGGAAAAACATCTTTGGGATTCTTTATCGGGTTTAGCTTGGTTAGAAAAATCCCAGCCGGATCTATTGACAAAATCCCTGTCAGTCATTGATTTGGGGACCGGGGCCGGGTTTCCGGGGCTGCCAATTGCGATCGCATATTCCCATTGGTCGGTGACTCTCTTAGATTCCACCCAAAAAAAGATTAATTTTCTTGAAGAAGTTATTGACAAATTAGAGTTAAATAACACGAAAACTCGTTTAGGTCGGGCGGAAATCGTCGGGAAAAACCTTAAACATAACTGTGCTTACGACATCGTCTGTTTGCGAGCGGTAGGTAATGTGGATATCTGTGTTAACTATGCTTTGCCTTTCCTGAAAAAGACCGGAATCGCTATTCTCTATCGTGGTCAGTGGTCGTCGGAGGATAGTTTGAGTTTAGAGGAGAATCTAGGGAAAGCTGGCGGTAAAATCCTCGAAATTGCCAGTTTTACCACTCCCTTAAGCCAAAGCGTCCGTCATTGTCTATATATCTGCAAGGGATAACTCTAAGCGGTGAGAGGATGGAAAAAGAAAGCCAAGGCCAGGATAGCATAGGTAGCTAAGAGTAACATTCCTTCTAACCAATTCGATCGCCCATCACTACTAATCGAATTAGCTAACCACACCGCCACAGCCACTGCCACCAACTCAAAGGGATTAAAATTTAGATCCATGGGCTGACCGATAATATAACCCATGATAACCAAAACCGGAGCCACAAACAGGGCGATCTGCATACTGGAACCGACAGCCACAGATACCGATAGATCCATTTTATTCTTAAGGGCGACGGTGACAGCCGTAGCGTGTTCGGCCGCATTACCGATAATAGGCAAAAGAATCACCCCGGTAAACAGCGCCGTTAAACCTAGCTGTTCCGTAGCCTCCTCTAGGGATGCCACCAATAACTCCGATTCTACGGCCACGGCGATAGTAACGATCAATAAAATCAAAGACCAAAACCAGATTTTCGGCCTTGCGGTGCTTTCTCCAGTGCTTTCCTCCTCAATACCAGCAACCCCGACATCATAGAGATAGGTGTGGGTTTTCATGGAAAATAAGAGACTTAAACCATAGACGAAAATTAACACCGCTGCCACGGCCACGGATAGACGCTGTAGGACTATTTCCCCGACTCCCGTGGAGGTAAATTGCACGGCAGTGGGTAAAAGGAGCGCCACCACCGCTAAATTCATAGCTGAAGCATTTAAACGAGCGGTTATCGGTTGAAATTCCTGTTCTTTGAAGCGTAAACCGCCTAAAAACATCGATAATCCCATAACTAAGAGTAAATTACCGATAATTGAGCCAGTAATCGTCGCTTTTACCACATCGATAAAACCTTCCCGCAAAGCGACATAGGCGAGAATTAATTCTGTGGCATTGCCAAAGGTGGCATTCATCAAACCGCCAATATTTGGCCCAACCACCACCGCAATCGCTTCCGTGGCTTCCCCCATGTAGGCCGCTAGGGGGATAATGGCTAGACAAGCGGTGATAAAAACTACCGTTCCGCCCCAGTGTAACAGGGAACCGGCGATCGATAGCGGCACAAAAATTAATAAGATGGCGAAAATGGTGTTTTTGCTTAACATAAAGTGGTTAATTTTGTCAAGATAATTTTATTTTGATTGGGTTGGGAACTGAGGGGGACTAGAATCGGATTCTAGCCAAAATTCCCCGGTAGAACCGGTTATTATCCATAATATTGCCCTAAAACCGTCTCTGAGGGACTTTTCTAGGGGTTCGGGGGGTGATTGGGAGGGAACAGTCACCGGTTTAATCACGATTCCGCGACTACCAAAAATAATTTCTCCCACTAATCGCGCCCTTCTCATGTGATTATCAGAAGTGACTAGATAGACGCTATCAATACCTTGGGCTTTCAGTTGATCGGCTAGGCTAGTAAAGTTAGTGACAGTATCTCGCGCATTATAATCGAGATGGAGACGTTCTGGGGGAATTCCCGCTTTTTTAAAAATCTTTTGCACATATCGTCGCGGACTACCGGAAGATACCCAAATCGGTAGATCGGGATATTCCTTAGCTAATTTTGCCGCAAAACGTTCTCGATCGGCATGACCTCCCAAAACAAAAATCGCTTCCGGTTTTAGCCACTGCTGACGTAAATCGAGGTACAACCAGCCTAAACCCGCCAAAATTAGCGGAATAGCCAGCAATTTTAACCTAAATTTGCCTAACTTCCCTTGCGGAGAAACTCGCTTTTTTCTCTGAGAATTAGCCTTGAGAACCATATAACAGTGATCGGTGAGCGGTTGTCAACCTTCAGCTTTGTGGATTAAAGTGATCGAGGGTGAGGATCATCGAACTCACATTGACGTAGGAGATGGGGATTTTATTCCCTAACTGACCGATAATTTTCCCAGAACTCAGGTTGATTGATGCGGTCGCTTACATACCCCACCAACGGGCCACCGCTTCGGGAAGGGGTAGCAAAATACTTAATAACAAAGCCAGGGAAAATAAACCTAATAAATCTCGTTTATTATCCAATTCGGTGACATCATTTAAAGCAGGTTGATCGCTGACTGGCATTAATAAAAGAATAATCGCCCAGAGTAAAAAATCTGGCTGCACTAGGGCTAAAATAAACATGAATAATCGAGTTAATTGACCGATAATTATGGCGGTTTTCTGCCCATACATGGCGTGAACAATATGACCACCATCCAATTGACCAACGGGCATTAAATTCAAGGCCGTAACGATAATTCCCACATAACCAGCTACCGCTAAAGGATGTAAATGGATGGCTTTTCCTGCGATTAAATTACTGCCGAGAGCTAGTTTAGCTACGATAGACAAGAAAAAAGAAAACTGCGGATTTAAGGCCTGAAAATTTAATAAACTGCTTTGATTAGTTAGGGGAACTATTTCCGAGAGGGACAATCCCCAAAATAGTAGAGGAATAGCGATAATTATACCCCCCAAAGGACCAGCCACCGCCACATCAAATAAAGCTTTGCGGGTGGGTACAGGGGATCGCATTTGAATAAAAGCCCCGAAGGTGCCGAGGAAGAAAGGAATGGGGATAAAATAGGGCAAAGTAGTTTTAATTTTATATTTAACTGCTGTAAAATAATGACTGAATTCGTGCAGTCCTAAAATAGCAATTAAGCCCAAACTGTAGGGTAACCCTTGCAATAATAAACTAGGATTATTTTCTAATTGTTGGGCGGTAATGCCACTTAATCCCGCACCGACCACTGTGGTGGTTAAGATAGTTAATAACAATAAACCCAGGGCAAGAAAGGGGCGAGTAACTTTTTCAGTTTCTATAGTTTCTGTTTTTTGCTGCCAGGGATTAGCCACAAGAGCGAAAAAAGGTTGTCCCTGAAAACTTTCTTGGAAAAGCAATAAAAAGCGATCACCAAAAACCTTTTCCACATTGTTTTTAATCACTTGATAAGCTTCTTCGGGAACTGCTCGCAATTTGCCCCGACAGAGAATTGCTTGGGGACGATAATCGATATTTTGCAGATAATAAACACCCCAAGGAAAACAATCTCGTAGGGATTTTTCCTCTTCAGCAGTGATCGGTTTTAAATCATTTTTAGGTGCAGGATTATCAATATTTTCTAGGACTAAATTCGCTTTTTCTAGCGGTGATGGGGAGCTTTCTTGGGGAGTAACCCGGCCTCTCTGTACTAACCACCAGTACAAAAAAGGGCAGATCACAAAGGGGCCGATCAGCAAAAATGCCGGCATGGGGGTATCCTGTCCATAGATTAACGTCCAGCCGGTCCAAATTAGAGCCGGAGTCATCAGGACTAACCAAATTAACCAAACTGGTGTTGTCGTGATTTTGGCCACGCTACGCTTGACCATAAAATAAGTGAAACCACCAAGAATCCCTAATAACAACCACATTTCCATATCGGCTCTTTTCTCTTGAATAAAAAGCGGCTAATTTCAGCCGGCCTGGTCATCGAAAAACTGGGTCTGAAACCCCGCCCTTTAGCGATAGCGGAGGGCGGCTTTATACAAGTTAGTGAGAAACAATTAAACCGTTAGAACGACGAATTAACTGAATCTTGCTAATAGCTATCTGTCCCAATCGTTGACCATTGGTATCGCTTACAGATAGCTGTTTTTCGGTATCTCCACTAACATAACCAATTCCTTTGGGAGAAGAAACTAAATCTCCTTTACGGAACCCATGTCTTGTGGTAGAGCCACCATATTTACGTC